>CAZQLG010000074.1:5236-10643 GCA_964594105.1 uncultured Desulfococcus sp.
ACATCCGGTGGATTACGCTTCGCTAATCCACCCTACAAGCAATTAAAAGTAACCATGAACCTTTAACCTGACAAAAGGGAACAAAAAATAATGACTTCAACAAAAACTCCGATTGTACGGGCAAGAGATATTATGAATAAGGGGATAATATCTATCAATGGCATGGCCACTGCAAAAGAAGCCGCTGCAAAAATGCGGGCTGAACAAATTTCATCCCTGATAGTGGAAAAACGGCATCCTGATGATGCCTGGGGCATCATCGCCGTCCAGGATTTAATCCGGGACGTAATCATCCCCGGACGCTCTTCCAGTGATGTGAATGTCTATGAGATCATGGCAAAACCGGTCATTACCGTACCGGCGGACATGGATATCCGATATGTGGCCCGCCTTATTTACCGGGCCGGTATTCGGAGAGCGCCAGTTGAAGAGTGTGGGGAGCTTGTCGGCATGGTGGCTCTGTCATCTCTGATTTTAGATAATGAGTTGTTTTAATTTCAGGCCTGCATTATAATCATATGCACATTATCGTTTAATAATTTTTCTATAATTTGGGTGCAATGATGACTAAAAAACCGACCTATGAAGAATTAGAAAAAAGAGTCACCATATTAGAACAATCTGAACTTGAGTATAAGCAGGCCGTGGAGGCGCTACGGAAGAATGAGATACAAAACCAGCTTCTTGCCGACAATGTATCCGATATGATCTGGACAATGGACATGGAACAACGCCTCACCTATTTCAGCCCCTCAATTTATAGATTTCGCGGATACACCCCGGAAGAGGCTTTGCAGATACCTATAGAAAATTCATTGACGCCTGAATCATATGAAAAGGCTGTTTCCGTTATGACGGAAGAATTTGCCGCCGAAGGAAAACCCGGGGTTGCCCCGGATCGCTCTCGAACCCTTGAGCTTGAGCATATTCGAAAAGACGGCAACACGATTTGGGGTGAAGTAACAACATCTTTTATTCGGAATGAAGAAGGTCTGCCATCCGGAATTATCGGCATTACCCGCGATATTACCGAGCGCAAGCAGATAGAAACAAAATTACACAAAGAAATAAATTTCAGCCAAACTTTGATTCACGCATCTCCTGCCTTTTATGTCGCGATCAACTCTGAAGGTAAGACGATAATGGTAAACGAAACGATGCTTCATTCCCTTGGATACAAACAAGAAGAGGTTGTTGGAAAAAATTATATGACGACCTTTATTCCGAAAAAATATCGTAAAGAGTTATCCGGGATATTTAATAAACTTGTGAAAGTAAACATACCCACTCTGAATGAGAATTATATCCTGACCAAGGATGGTAAGAAACTTTTAGTTGAATGGCATGGAAGGCCTGTTTTTAATGAAAAAAATGAATTCGACTATTTTTTGGGTGTGGGTATCGACATAACCAAACGCAAGCATGCCGAGGAGGCGCTTCGGGAGAGTGAAAAAAAATATCGTTTGATATTTAATAACGCGCCAATGGGCATTCTGCACTTTAACGAAAATGGAATCATTGCGTCATGCAACGATAAGTTCGTTGAAATTATCGGGTCATCACGCGAAAAACTCATAGGCCTCAACATGCTCAATCATCCGGATGACCATGTCGTATCGTCAGTAAAACAGTCACTCGGTGGTAAACCTGCGTATTATGAAGGGGATTACCATTCCGTAACCGCAAAAAAAGTCACACAGACGCGTATGTTGTTCGAACCGATTGTTTCTCAAGATAAAAGTGTTAGTGGCGGCGTGGGTATTATTGAAAATATTACCGAGCGCAAGCAGGCCGAGGAGGCACTGCGGGAAAGCAAAGAACGGTATCGGCAACTTTTCAACATTGCACCGGCTGGAATCTATGAAATAAACTTTCGTACCGGGAAAATTGTCAGCGTAAATGATGCTGTATGTGACTATACGGGCTATACAAAAGATGAACTTCTTTCCATGAATGCGATAGATCTTCTGACTGAGAAAAGCAAAAAAACTTTTCTAAACAGAATGGATAAAATATTAAATGGAGAGAATACAAATAGCTATGTTGAACATGAAATTACAAAAAAAGATGGTAATGTGTTCTGGGCAAGCATTAACAACAGGTATCTCTACGATGGTGAAAATATTATCGGAACTACAGTTGTTGCTCAGGATATAACCCAACAAAAAAAAATCGAAGCACAGCTTCGCCAGGCCCAAAAAATGGAGTCCATCGGCACGTTGGCAGGCGGCATTGCCCATGATTTTAATAATCTTCTCTATATGATTACCGGGAATGCGGAACTGGCACTTGACGACATCCCGGAATGGCATCCGGTGCATGACAACCTTAAAGAAATCAAGACAGCCGGTATGCGGGCGGCCGGCATTGTAAAACAATTGCTTAGTTTTAGCCGCAAGATCGACCAGGAGCTCAAACCCATCGGTGCCATAACCATTATTAAAGACGCGCTCAAATTCTTACGCTCAATGATTCCTTCCACCATACAAATTAACACGCATCTGCCGGACACGGATATATCGATTCTTGCTGATCCGGTCCAGATTAATCAAGTTCTGATGAACACCTGCACCAATGCATCTCAGGCAATGGAGGAGACAGGCGGTATCCTGGAAGTCAATGTGGAAATAACATCATTAACACAAGATGCCGCTAATCATTATCCTGATTTCTCCGCCGGCGAATATGTCAAAATAGCCGTCACCGACAACGGCCCGGGAATAGATTCTAAAATCATCGACCGAATCTTTGACCCTTATTTTACAACAAAAGAAGTCGGCAAAGGTTCCGGTATGGGACTGGCGATTGTTATCGGTATTATTAAAAACCATGGCGGCGCCATTACCGTGGACAGCCAACCCGGAAAAGGTGCCACTTTCACGATGCTTTTTCCTGTTGTTAAGAAAAAACCTGAAATTAAAACGGCAACAACCGAAGAACTTCTTCTCGGTAATGGAACCATACTTTTTGTTGATGATGATGAAGCCATTGTGAATATGACCGGACAGATGTTGGAGCGATTGGGGTATACGGTTGAAACCAAAACAAACCCTTCAGCCGCACTGGAATTGTTTCAATCGAAACCGGATGCATTTGATCTGGTTATTACCGACATGACCATGCCGCACATGACCGGTGCCAGGTTGTCCGAAAAATTAAAAAATATTCGTTCTGATATCCCGGTGATCATTTGCACCGGCCACAGTCCACTGATTGATGAAGAAAAGGCTAAAAAAATGGGTATTGCCGCCTATGTCATGAAACCAATTGTAATACGAGATATCGCGAGAACCATCCGGCAGGTGTTGGGAAATTGAATATTGAATATTTCCTCACGCAAAGACGCGAAGACGCAAAGAAAATAAAATGAAAGAAAATGATATCGCCAAACAAATCGTTGACGCTGCTTTTAAAGTGCATACAACACTTGGGCCGGGATTGCTTGAATCGGTGTATGAGGTTGTGTTGGCGCATGAAATAAGCCAAAAAGGGCTCCGTATTGAACGCCAGAAGGCCATTCCGATTGAATACGATGGAATAGAATTTAAAGAAGGTTTCCGGGCAGATATAATTGTTCAAAATCTTGTCATCATAGAACTTAAATCCGTGGAAAAAGTGTCTTCTGTTCATAAAAAACAGCTTCTCACATATCTGCGGCTTTCAGATAAAAAGCTTGGTTTGTTGATCAATTTTGGCTCAGCGCTGATCAAAGATGGAATTTCAAGGATTGTGAACGGCCTTTAAAATTAAATTTAAAAAAAACTTTGCGCCTTCGCGTCTTGAGCGAAGCGGGCGTGAGAATAAGATTGTATGATCGAGGGATAACAAAGTCCTCACGCAAAGACGCAAAGAAAATAAAAAACAACTTGGCGTCTTGAGCGTAGCGACATCCTCAAATATTCACTTTTCACTTTTCAATATTCAATATTCAATCTAAAGGCACGCCATCACCCGGTCCATTTCAAAAAACAAATCCTGTTCCCTGATAATACCGACCACGTCGCCGGATGACAGGACAACAACTCTTCTGGCGTTATTTTTTATCATGAGATACGCCGCCTCCATGAGCGACGCATTGCCGTCTATGATAAACGGTGCCGGGGACATAATATCCATGATTTTCAAAGTTGCCTTTTGCTCTATCTCCTTGGCAAACATTCCTTCCCAGAACATGGGGGAGTACTGGATGGCGTCTGCCATAGATGGTTTTGGTGAAGACAAATACGCCGGCATTATCATTTTAAGTAAATCGGCTATGGCCAGTATCCCCTGCACCTTTTTATTTTTATCCACCACCAGAACGGAACGGTGACCCGTCTCCATAATGCTGGCGGATGACACTTTTGACTGAAAGGATTTTCTTAATTCAAGGATGGCATCACCAACACTCGTCTCCCCGCTCAAAGTTGTATAGTTATGAATAGAAATCATTACACTTAAAACATTGCGCTCCCTGTATTTTTCATTGCCCGATGTTTTACCGTGATGACCGGCTTCTTTTATTTTCCCCGCCAGAACATCAATATCACACGGCTTTGTTAAATAATCAAAAGCCCCTTGCTTTTGAGCCTGCCGGGCGGATGGCAGCGCACCATGACCGGTGAGCATGATCACCGGAATATCGGGTTTTTGCTTTTTGATTTCCTTTAAGGTCTCATGGCCGTCCATGCCTGGCATTTTAATATCCAATATAATAACATCCGGATTTTCAGCCAATTTTTCCAGGGCAGCCTCACCGCTTTCCGCCATAATGGTATCAAAGCCTCTTCGGGTCAGAATTTTATTTGTGGTCACCCGGAACCGTTCTTCATCATCCACCATTAACACTTTTATCTTTTTATCCATTATTATATCTCCTTCTATGATATAAGGGGCATAAGTGACTTAAAAAACAACACCATTATTCCGATGCTCCCGCCGATCACACCCAGTGTCTGATTCCACCGAAAACCACAGGACTTTGTCAGTCCCATACCGATCAACACCCATTTCCAGGGTTCCGTCAGCCAGATAAACAACGGAATCCAGGATGCCAGGAGTGTCACCCCGGATGCATACGCGTAAACGGCAAATAATCGGGAAAATGTGACTTTTTTACCGAAAAACAGGGTCATCAGTATATATGCTAACCCCGCAGCAATAAGCACCATTCCGATCGCGTTAATAAATAAAATACCGCCGGATAATAACGGTTGTACAAATTGCCGGGTCAACAGGCGAGCACCGGCAAAAAAAACAGAGGAAACCAATAAAAACCCAAGGGGTTGTTTAAAACCGGTATCCTGCAATTCCCTGAAAAAAGCACCCGGTTCGCCCAGTACCTTGGCGAGACTTTGAAAATAAAATCCTATAGAAAATTGACCGGTTTCTTGTTTCATCTCAGCGTCCTAAAGTATGCCTGTTTTAT
>CAZQLG010000075.1:0-10522 GCA_964594105.1 uncultured Desulfococcus sp.
GTATTGCCGGGAATATGACCAACTCATTTTAAAAGCGGGTCAAAAAAAATAATTATGGAAAAAAGCAGACTTTTATTTTCAGGTTCCGCCGGTCAGGGGGTTATTACGGCCGCCATTTTGATGGCTGAAGCTGCCGTGCGGTATGAGTCGTTAAACGCGATTCAAACGCAATCTTATGGTGCGGAAGCCAGGGGCGGGGCCACGCGAAGCGATGTGATCATCTGGGACAAGCCCATTTATTTCCCCCGGGTGATCCAGGCCAATGTACTGATTTGCCTGACCCAGGCAGCCTTTAACAAATATCAGGAAATGATTCGTCCCGGCGGACTGCTCATTACTGACAGTCGCCGGGTCTCAAATTTTCGAAAAGTCGATGCCCGTAGAATTGAGCTTCCTTTTTATGATGCGGTCATGGATACCATCAAAAAACCGGTTGTTTTAAATATCTGCATGCTGGGAGCGGTTGTCGCTGTTACGGAATTGGTCAGGATCGCGTCAATCAAAAGCCTGATCGCCGAACGGTTTGCCAAAGAATTCCATGAAACAAATTTTCAGACAGTGGACTTAGGGGTTGAACTGGTCCGGCAGTTTCGATCAAAATAGGCAATTGTCGGACAGACAATGGCAGTCTCCCGTCATGTAACCCCGGCAAGGAAAGCCAGATTTTCCTTCCAGAATATTTTTGCCTGGCTGCTGAACCCGAGCAGATGAAATGCATGGCCCTGGTCGGGAAAAAAGCTGACCGTATTTTGAATGGCTTTTTGAGTTAATGCTTTTTCCAGACGCCGGGTATCATCAAGCAGGATATCATGAGTGCCCACCATTGCATAGGTATGGGGAAACAAACGATCCGGTTTTGATTCAGATTCCAGAAGTTTCAGGGGGTCTGCAAGTATCCGGTCCGGATAGAATTTTTTGTATTCAGCACCTAAGTACGCGCGGGAAACATCCCGGGCGATGGTTAAATCCAGTTTTCGGGACAGTCGGTTGATGGGCGGGCAGACGTTTTTCAGGCGATGCGGGTTACTGACCTGCAGCATTCCGCACAATACCATAATTTTATTCGGGACAACCCCTACATCCCAAATGAATTTAGCCACTGGATCTTTCAGGCGAAAGCTGCATGCTGCTGCTAAGGCCAGTGTTAAATTTCCACCGGCAGATTCCCCGGCTATTGTTATTCGCTCAGGATCACCGCCATATCGTTCTGCGTTTTTAACAATCCAGTGCCAGGCATGGGCAACATCTTCTATGGCCGCCGGGTAACGGTGCTTTGGTGCCAGTCGGTAATTGATGTTAAATACGACATATCCGTTATTCGCATAGGCGAGGGCAACGCCCTGGTGGGTGTCCTTTGAGCACATGGTAAATCCGCCGCCGTGAATATACATAATGACAGGTCGAGGCAATGGACAATTTAGGGGTCGATAGATATCCAGTCGCTGCGCCGGGCTGCCGTTTGGGAGATAGGGGATATTTTTTATTATTTTACAACGCCTTTTTGCACTGCGTTGATAAGCGGAAAACGATTTGGCATGGGCAAAAATACGGAAACTTTGATTAAAAAGGTATCTTCGGATTTTTTTATAATGTAATTTTGAATTCGTCATTGCATGTCAGCCCTCTTTATTAAAGACAAATGACTGAATGTGAAAAGTCAGATTCTGATGGCAAAGAAAAAAGTTCCACCAAATCATAAGATTGGCAAGGCGCGCAAATTCTTCGTGATGATTCGTACTTGTCGTACAATGAAGAAACGAAGAATGTTGCGTAACGATGAATTTGGACTTTTTGAGAAGCCATCATGGATTATTCGCCATGGGTTTCCAAGTATCGCTTGTATTCTTCCCGGACCAGCTTTCGATAAATGTGATAGAAAAAAAGACTTATTACTTCCGTGGACTGGCTCCCTTTTTCCCTGAGCTCTTCAGGAGACATTTTATTCCAGCCAGCTGCCATGTAGTGTTCCATGTTTTTGGCGACAAATGTTCTGAGTACTGCGGTAAAATCCTTTAGTTCACCTGGATCAAATCCGTCCCGGGGACCGATGCCGATATGGTCCATATCCGCAATCAGTTTACCGATAATTACATCATCCTGTGAATAAAATGATTCATCATCCCGTTTTTCAGATGTAATCACATGCCATTCTTCCATCTTCTTCAGCCATTTTTCAGACAGACCGGTAGCTTCCAAAAATAATTGTTTTCCGTTCACTTCACTTGAAAGGAGTTGGTCAAGGGGACGAAAATACTCACATAAAAATTGAAAAGAGGATTTTTCCGAGTGATTCCGGTTTCGGTGTTTTTTGATCAGTTTTTTAATCACCGGAATGGGCAAAAAATAATTTTCCCGCAAGGCCTTAATGGTTCGAATCTGATCAACATGCGTTTCATTGTAATCAGCCGTATTTTTGCCGGTTTTACGAGGCTTTCGCAAAACGCCTTCACGAATGTAATAATGGATGGTCTCTTTTGAAACGTCTGTTATTTTGACGAGTTCACTGATTTTCATATGAATCCTTGGCACTCATAAATTTAGTGGGTACATCTCATGATCAAATGGGGCTGTACATGTTGTATCAATTTGGATGATTCGTTTTAAAAATTGTCTTTGCGGTTAAATTTTTTTTGACAGATATTCTTCTCTATATTTTTTATTGACAAATATCAACTATATTATTAGCACTATAAATAAATAGCGTGTAATTCACTATACGTTTTATCCTTGTATATTATATGCGATTCATTCATATGAACAGGCGAAATTCCAAATAAGCCTTTATTTATAATTTTATGTGATTAAACAGGAGGAATGATGAATATTGATGATATTAAAACCGTTGCGGTGATTGGTGCTGGCGATATGGGCCACGGAATAGCGGAAGTCGCTTTAATTGCCGGATACAAAGTTTATCTAAGAGATATCAATCAGCCGTTTGTGGACAAAGGTGTTGAAAGAATTTTTGTCAGTCTTGAAAAATTGGTGAGTAAAAATAAAGTGTCTGAAGATCAGTATAAAGCGATTAAAAACGATCTTTTAATCCCCTGTACCGATCTTGAAGAAGCAGTGAGCAAAGCGGATTTAGTCATAGAAGCGATTCCTGAAATCATGGATTTAAAAAAAGAAACATTCCGGATGATGGATAAGGCGGCACCGGCTCACACGATTTTTGCTTCCAACACATCCACCATGAAAATTTCAGATATTGCATCCGTAACATCACGCGGGGAAAAGGTGCTGGGACTCCATTATTTTAATCCGGCCATTATAATGAAGCTGGTGGAAGTGATTTGCGCGGATAAGACCTCCGATGAAACCATGCAGATCGGATATGACTTTGTGCTCAAAATCAATAAGATTCCGGTACGGGTGAAAAAAGATGTGCCGGGTTTTATTGTTAATCGTGTCCAGGCGCCGAGCAGTGTTTTATTAAACTGTATTCTGGATGAAAAAATTATTGAGCCTGAGGAAGTTGATGCCGTCATGCGCACACTTGGGATGCCCATGGGGCCATACGAAATTATCGATTATACGGGAATCGATATCAGCTATCACGGGAGTAATTATTTCGCCCAGTCGATCCACCCGGATTTTGCCATTGGAAAAACACTGACAGCAAAATATGAAGCCAATGAACTGGGAAAAAAAACCGGGAAAGGACTTTTTGACTGGTCTCAGGGGCGGCCTAAAATAGATCTGTCCAGGGCCACGGATAAATTTGATCCCATGGATTTGGTCGCCGTCAATGCCAATGAAGCGACAAAGATTGTTGCTCTGGGCGTTTGTTCTTTTGCTGATGTGGATACTGCAATTATTAATGCTACGGGTAATCCCATGGGATTGATTGCTTTGATTAAAGGGATCGAACCGGAAGTTTTAGCGAAACGGCTCGAAAATTTGGCCGCTAAATTTAACAAGGAGATTTTTAAACCGACACAAGCGATAAAAGACGGTGCATACCGTTAATGGCTTCGTAAAAAATCCAAATTCTTTGTTGCGCTGCATTCTTCGCTTTTCATGGTACAACAAGTACGAATCATCACTCAGAATTTGCGCGCCTCAAATTTGGAACTTTTTTCTTTGCCATCTATACTTACGGTTTGAATAGAAATATTATTTTAAAAATTAATTTTTTTATGAAGGAGAAAAAGTAATGGCACAGCTAATCGCCGACAGACGCGATATTGATTTTGTAATATGGGAACAGCTTAATGGTGAAGAACTGTTAAAATTTGATATATACAGTGATTTTAATAAAAAAACCTGTGATATGATTTTGACGGAAGCACGAAAACTGGCCATTAACGAAATATTGCCCACCTTTCAGGAAAGTGATGAAATAGGGGTTACCTTTGACAGTGGAAAAGTGAAAGTTCCGGAAAATCTTCACCGGCCGCACAAGCTGCTTTTAGACGGTGAATGGGGTAATCTTTCAGTTCCGGCTGAAATGGGGGGGCAGGGGGCACCCGGCCTGGTAGCCACAGCTGCCGTGGAATATTTTATGGGGGCCAACTGGGCGCTTTATTCTTATGCTGCCATGGGCGGTGGTACCGCCGACATGATTGAGAAATACGGTACGGACGGACAAAAAGAAAAATATGTTAAACGTCTGGTTTCCGGAGAATTGGGTGGCACCATGCTCCTTACTGAAGCAAACGCGGGAACCGATGTCGGCGCCTTGACCACTTCGGCGATAAAAAATGATGACGGGTCATATACTTTAACCGGGAATAAAATTTTCATTACCAATGGTGAGCATGATTTATGCGAAAATATCATTCATCCGGTGCTTGCTCGCATTGAAGGGGACCCGGCAGGGACGAAAGGGATTTCAATTTTTATCGTCCCGAAATTCTTTATTAATGAAGACGGCTCTTTTGGAGACCGCAATGATATCGTTTGTACCGGAACCGAAGAAAAAATGGGGATCCATGCCAGTGCGACCTGCAGCATGGCACTGGGCACCAAGGGGAAATGCATCGGTTATCTGCTTGGCGAGGAACGGGCAGGGATGAAAATTATGTTTAATATGATGAATGGCGCTAGAATGGCAACAGGCCTTCAGGCGTTTGCGTGTGCTTCTTCTGCCTACATGCTGGCGGTGAACTATGCCCGGGAAAGGGTGCAGGGAAGGGACCTGGCTGATTTTGCGAACCATGAGGCCCCATCGGTTACGATTATCCATCATCCGGATGTGCGACGAAATCTTCTGTGGATGAAATCTTATGTGGACGGTATGCGAAGTTTTTTCTATTATATGGCGTCCTGCCGGACAAAGGCATTGCTTTCTGAATCTGAAGAAGACCGGGAAAAAAACAATGACATGTTTGAACTTCTGACACCGTTAATCAAGGATTATTTGTCCGTACACGGTCATGAAGTCTGTGTTCAGGCAATGCAGGTTTACGGCGGCGCGGGTTATTGCAAAGATTTTTCGGTTGAACAATATGCGCGTGATTGTAAAATTACATCCGTTTTTGAGGGGACCAGCGGTATTCAGGCAATGGATTTGCTGGGCCGAAAACTAGGAATGAAAAAAGGCCAGGTATTTATAAGTTTTTTAACTGAAATTCATAAAACCATTGCCAGTGCAAAGAAAATTGACGAATTGAGCGAACTGGCGGAAAAGCTGGAAACTGCAGTCAACCGGCTGGGGGAAATTGCCATGCATTTAGGAAAAAACGCCATGTCCCTGCAGTTTAAAACCGCGTTCGCCCATTCCCTGCCTTTTTTGGAAACAGTGGGTGATGTAATTATGGGGTGGATGCTCCTGTGGCGGGCTTCAACCGCATCGCAGCAGCTTTCAAACGGCGCCAAAAAGAAAGATGTTGCATTTTACCAGGGGCAAATCAAAACGGCTGAATTTTTTATTTGCACATTGATTCCGGTGACGCTGGGAAAACTGGATGCCATCCAGGGATTTTCTTCTGCCGCAATAGAAATCGAAGACGCAGGATTCGGCGGACTTTAAGGTGTCATGTAAAATTTTTAAATCTTATGTCGGGGAGGGCTTTATGCCCTCCCTGATAACCGTTTTGTAGTCGTAATTGTCTATATGCATTCTAAAAGGAGATTAATCATGACTTATGATAATTTAACGTATGAAAAAAAAGACCGCATCGCAATAGTGACGATCAACCGGCCCCCGGCAAATAGCTGGAGCATGGCGGCCATGGAGGATTTTGAACAAATTCTTGATGAGATTGAAAATGATCAGGACATCCGGGTGGTCATATTGACCGGGGCCGGAGAAAAATGTTTTTCCGCTGGAATGGATGTTGCCGACGCCGTCAAATCCCCGGGTATTGGAGACAAAGGAAGGAAACTGTGGCGCCGGGTTGATCGATTTGAAAAACCGACAATTGCCGCCATTAATGGTCATGCGTTGGGCGGTGGGCTTGAACTGGCCCTGTCTTGTCATTTCAGGATTATGGTGGATTCGTCCAAATCAAAAATCGGACTGACAGAGCTGAATCTGGGCATTATTCCCGGTTGGGGGGGGACGCAACGGCTTTATCGAATTGTTGGGAAAGCAAAAGCGCTGGATATGATACTTTTCAGTAAGCGTCTTAACGCCAAAGAAGCTCTTGAAATCGGGTTGGTGAATCAGATTTCCGCCCCTGAAACACTTATGGAAGATACGTTTGAATTTGCAGAACTTATAGCAAAACGTCCGCCACTTGCTGTTAGCGGTGTATTAAAAGCCATCTCAGCGGGTATCTATGAAAGTCTGGATCAGGGCCTTGTCATGGAGGCGGAGGGAAGTAAAATAGTCGCGGGCTCAGAAGATGCCATTGAGGGGTTTACGGCATTTTTTGAAAAGAGAGAGCCGGTTTTCAAAGGAAAATAAAAGGGAATCCTGAAATTCCACAAAGCATCACATGCGCATTTTTCGTTTGATTAAGAAATTTGTCTTCGGTCGATTCCGCATCTTCTGTCTAAAATTCTTCTACGTTGGGAGGCATAATTTGTCGGATTATTGACTACCCTTCGGTCAATAACAGCTCTTCTTTCCGTGCCTTTTTGGCGCTGTTTATTTTTCATAAAATTGTCTCCTTTGAAAGTGGCCGTTATCACAATACTTTTGTGATAACGGCCGTCTTTATTTATCTGTCTGTGAAATTTGAATGCCGGTATGATTTTTTATAATTATTTTATCCGGGTCGGGTTGAATTTGAAATTCATTTTGGAAAAGCATTCTGATTTAGCGGCAAACGGTCAAGAAGATATTTTTTATTTAGAATATCATATGTATTTAATATTTCAAGAACAAATTTTATCGTATAATTCATATAATTATGTTAATGTAAAAAAAAATAATTTTTTTATATTATATTTTTCGCTGCTTGCCACAATAAAATGAATGCCGTATAATTGTTAGTCTAAGAGAATGTATGCAATGAAGGTAGATTGAAATGGAATATGGCGAAGATATTAAATCGGTTAAGATGGTTATTAAGATGTTATTGAAGGCAAGAAAAAATCTTCGGATGTATCCTGTCAATAATCCCATATATGCGAATACGCTTAATGATTCTTTTGAAAAATTTAAAGCGTTTTTTTATTTTAAAGATAAGCTGGTTTTAAATATCAGGCTATATGAAATTTATTATGGTGAACAATTAGTCTATCAAAATAACAAGCCGGCAGGCGATAATCTGGCCTTTTTTTTCTTTAAAGACGGATTACGAGAACTGAGTTTTCAGGAAAAAATGACTTTTGAAGAGCTGGAAGCATTTTTAAAAGTTATTTCATTGGATTTTGATAATGAAGTTTTAGATGATGATACGGTAACACTGTTCTGGGAAAATGATTTTCAGCATATTCGTTATGTTGTGGAAGATGAGTTCCTCGCGGATGAGGGCTATGAAGAGCAGGCGGTTTTGCAGGTAATGAAGACACAAAATGATCCGGATAAATTTAAGAATATTTATAAGGAATCGCTGGTAACGGGAGATACGGTTCAAAAAGTCGATATTGTCGCAATTGCTGATAATGACCTGAAAATGCTTTTTTATGAACTTGAAGAGGATGCAAAGGATAAAGTCGACAAGTTCATGGATATTATTTTTGAGATTTTTTATAAATCGAAATCAAGCGAAGAATTTTCAGAAATTGCTGATTTTTTTAAAGGTGCGATCGAATATGCCATAAAAAATGGAAACATCGAGTCAACGACAAAAATTTTGGCAAGGCTCAAAAAGATCGATTCAAACGATAAAGTGACAAATTCTGTAAAAAAAAATATTCAAACGATTTTTCATTTTGTCGGGAGTGAGCATATTATTTATCTTTTGGGTGAATATCTGGACAGTGGGAATAAAACCGACCCATCCGCAATGAAAGCCCTGATCAGCTATTTTGATAAGAATGCCATCCCATCGTTTATGAATTTATTGTCAATGCTTGATTCAATATATGCCAGGAAAGTAGTTATTGACGTTTTGGCGCTTCTGGGACCTAAGGATTTTATGACGGTTACCAAGGGCCTTAACAGTCCGGAATGGTATGTGGTGAGAAACATTATTTATGTTCTTCGTGAGATTGGTGATAAACGGGCCGTTGATTATCTTTTGAAAAAAGTTAATCACCCGGACGTTCGCATAAAGATAGAAATTATTCGAACACTTGGAGAACTGGGGGATTCACGTGTTCTTGCGCCTATAATTGAATGCCTTGAAGACGACTCTGAAATTCAATTGAAGTTTACGGCGATACGGGCACTGGGAAGTCTGTCGTCAAAGGATGCGCGTATCGTTCTATTGGATAAAATTTCTGCGAAAACATTTCAGAATAAAGAATTTAATGAAAAAAAAGAATATTTTCATATTCTGTCACGTTGGAAAGACCAGGAAATGATTGATTACCTGATCAAAGTGCTAATGAAAAAGACACTTTTTTCCAATTCAAAGATTTATGAAAACAGGGCTTGCGCGGCATACAGCCTGGGGCTGATAGGTAGCAGAGAGGCGTTACCGTTTTTATCTAAGTGTCAAAGAGATAACAATAGACTTTTAAATGAATTTTCTGACTCTGCGATTAAAAGGATAAATCATGAAAGCCAAAAATCAGGCTGATTCTCCGAAAACGAAAAGAGATTTAATCAATCAACTCGCTGTTTTATTGCGATCTGCTGAAATTCATCATGTGAAAAATATCGTTGTCGGCAAGGCCGTCAATAATTTTGTTTTTCAAGTCAATGAATTCATAAAAAATGAGGGTGATTTCATACTTGAATTAAGAGGTGATTTCTTTTTTGTGAATGAATTCCGGATTCGTTATTCTTCAGAGATCATGATTAATTTTGACTATCTTGTGAAGCTTTTCAGAACACTTATGGTCGGCACCGTCATTATAAAATCCGGTGCGGAAACAAATGAGATAATCAGTTTAACGGATGCGTTTGTCAATGCCCCTAAGATAAACCCCTTTGAAATTATTTCCCGGAAGATATCCCATATAAATAGTATTGCTGTTTATGAGTTGAAAAAAATTGTTGAAGAAGATCTGCTGGATGCCCGAAAGATGGTTAAAAAATCTTATTTTAAGGCTGTTTCATTTACCCAGGGGGTTATGAATAGAATTCAGCAGGGAGAGACGGTAGCCCTTAAAAAAGCCAAGCGGATGATTGTCTCCCTGGTTGATCGTATTATCGACCAGGAACAACTTCTGCTGGGCATGTCATCCATAAAAGATTATGATGAATACACATATCATCATTGTGTGAATGTCAGCATCCTGTCTATTGCATTGGGCCAGCGGCTGGGGCTGAATATGAAGCAGTTGACAGAACTTGGAATGGTTTCTTTGTTCCATGACATTGGAAAGCTTGATATTCCAAGCAGAATTTTGAATAAAACAGGGGAGCTGACTGAAGAAGAATGGCAGGTGATTCAACGACACCCCATTGAAGGTGTTCGTTTCCTGCTTAAGATGAAGCATGTGGATTTCATTTTAATCCGTTCAGCCATCGTCGCGTTTGAACATCATATGTTTTATAACCACACCGGCTATCCAACGGTTAAAAAATCTCATCCCCTGGATTTATACAGCAGAATTGTCACTCTTGCCGATCAGTATGATGCCATGACATCCGCTCGGGTATATTCAAGAATTCCCATGTCACCGGACAAAGCGTTAAATCTGATGATCAAGCAATCCGGCAGCCAGCTGGATCCCCTGTTGCTTCAGTTTTTTATTAATATGGTCGGCATATACCCTGTTGGTACTCTGGTGGTACTGGATTCAATGGAGCTGGGGCTTGTGTATGAAAGCAATCCTGGATTTGTCAACCGGCCGCGTATCCTCATCATTGCAGACGGTGAAGGCAATAAAGTGGATGCGTTCCCTTCTGACCTGGTTGATAAAAATGATGAAGGCAACTACAGAAGGACTATTGTCAGAACGTTAGATGTCAGTAAATGGGATATTAATATTGCTGAATATCTTGTGTAGACTGAAAGTAGAATTATTCGTCGGTGTTTATTTCGTGAAATTTTTTTAATGTTTTGCCTCAAAC
>CAZQLG010000076.1:0-2830 GCA_964594105.1 uncultured Desulfococcus sp.
TGATAGGGAAACTTATGACAAAAAAAGATAATGAAAAAGACTTTAAAGGCGCCAACAAATATATTTTAGATGACGAGCTGGCAAAAATCGTTAATATCACCATGGAACTGGAAATGCCGCTGCTTTTAAAAGGGGAACCCGGGACCGGCAAAACCATGCTGGCCCATGCCATTGCAGAATCATTGCGCATGCCGTTGATTGTGTTGAATGTAAAATCCAGCATGAAACTGGTGGAAGCGCTGTATCAGTATGACACTCTGACCCGTTTGAATGACAGTCGATTCGGCGATTCCGAAAGAGATGCCAGCCGCATCGAAGATTATATCAAAATGGGAAAGATCGGCCAGGCGTTTACCGCAGACAAACGAACGGTTTTGCTGATTGATGAGATAGACAAAGCAGACACGGATTTTCAGGATGATATGCTGGATGTACTGGATCAAATGGAATTTGATATTATCGAAATTGACAAAACCATCCAGACGGTTCACCGGCCGGTATTTATTATCACCTCAAATGCCAAAAAAGATTTGTCGGACCCATTTTTGGGCCGGTGTAATTTTCATCATATCGCGTTTCCGGACCCTAAAATGATGCGGAAAATTATCGATGTTCATTTTCCGAACCTGGCACCGGAACTGATGGAAAACTCCATTGCCACATTCTATCGATTGCGGGAAATTGATGCGGTTGAAAAAAAGCCGGCCACCCGGGAGCTGATCAACTGGATACGAGCGCTGGACGCGGATCCGGATTTTAAAGCAAAACAGCTGGCCAAAGGAGAGATTCCTTTTTTGGGGATATTGTTTAAAAAAAGCCAGGATTATGTGGCAGCCACCACTCTGACCAATCGGCGGAAGCGGTTTTAAGATAGGTCGTTAGGTAGAAGGCTGAAGACTGAAGGGAAAAAGTTCCATTGCACTTCATCCTTGCCGGCGAAATAAATCGTAGGTCGGGATTCTTTCCCGACAAATGAGAATGTCATGTTAATCGGTGGCTTTTGGTGCCGGGTAAGAAACCCGGCCTACCTCATAGAAGTTATTGATTGATATAAGTGGCGCGAAACGACATCAGAAAGTTTTTTACAACGCCATCAATTAAAAATATTTTAAGTAAATCCAATTAAAAATATGTTTATCGAATTTTTTTACAAATTAAAAGATGCGGGCATACCGGTTTCACCCACATCGTTTTTAACGCTCCAAAAAGCATTGTCCAAAGGGCTGATTCAATCCCTTGGCGATTTTTACACGGCCACCCGTGCCATTCTGGTGAAAAGCGAGCGGTATTTTGATCTTTATGACCAGATGTTTGCCCATTATTTTGAAGGGGCGGAAATGCCGGATATTGAGGGGGTCGAGCTGGACAGTATCGCCAAAGCGCTATTGGAAGAATGGTTAAAAAATCCCAAACAAATTGCCGACGCGCTCGGAATTGATGAATCGGCATTAAAAAATCTTTCCCCGGATGAATTGCTGGATTATTTTAAAGAGCGGTTAAAAGACCAGACGGAACGGCATGACGGCGGGAACAAGTGGATCGGGACCGGCGGTACGTCTCCGGTCGGGCACTCGGGTAATCATCCGGAAGGCTTGCGGGTGGGGGGGGCATCCCGGAATAAATCAGCGCTCAAAGTGGCGAACGAGCGGCGGTACAAAGATTATTCCCGATCCGGTCCGTTGACCCAGGCAATGATGGGGGAAGCGTTAAAGCAGCTCAGGAATATGATTCCTTCCGGACCCAGGGACCAGGTCAATATTGATGCCAGCATTTATCAAACCATGAAAAATGCCGGTGAAATAGAAATCATTTTTGACCGGAGTTTGCGGGATCGGCTCAAAGTGATATTGGCGATTGATAATGGTGGATGGTCCATGGACCCCTATGTTCAGGTGGTCCAGACATTATTCGATTATGCCCGTTCACAATTCAAGGATGTGAAAACATATTTTTTTCATAATACGATTTATGATACGGTCTGGGAAGATTCTTCGCGGTACAAGAAACCGAAACGGGTGGACGAATTTGCCCGAAAGGACCCGGATACCCGTTTGATTCTGGTGGGAGATGCCAGCATGGCACCTTATGAGCTCATGGCCCGGGACGGGTCAATTTATGTTCATGAGCGGAGCGGAATGTCCAGTATTGACCGGATAAAATTTCTTGCCGATACGTTTCCGCACAATGTCTGGCTGAATCCGGTTTCAGAACGAATGTGGCCGTATACCCGCTCGATTAATGCGATCAGCCAGATCTTTCCCATGTTTGAACTGTCGCTTGATGGGCTGGAACAAGCGGTCACGCACTTGATGGCCACTTAACATTCTATGATTGAGGTAAAAAGTATGATGTACGGGACACATAAAAATTATTGGAAATTTAAAGCGTTACTGTTTGTTTCCGTGTTCTTTTTTGTTTTGTTTTCATTCAGCAATGGCTTTGCCCAGAAACTGGCGGTAAACAAATCAGTGGCAAATGTTCGGTCCGGTCCGGGAACCAGTTATGAAGTGCTGTGGCAGGTGGAGAAATATACCCCCATGCTTATTCTGGATACCGATAAAACCGGAACATGGTATTATATTAAGGACTTTGAAGGCACCATTGGGTGGGTGAGTAAAGGTGTAATGACAAAAATGGATACGGTGATTACAAAACCCAGAGATGAGCGGTGTAATATCCGATCCGGCCCCGGCACCAACCATGATGTGATCTTCAAGGCCATCAAAGGGGTTCCGTTTAAGGTCCTTGAGCGAAAAGGGAACTGGATTCATTTTCAACATGCCGACGGTGATAAAGGCTGGATTCATAAGAATCTGGTATGGTAGAAGGT
>CAZQLG010000076.1:2930-10494 GCA_964594105.1 uncultured Desulfococcus sp.
GTTGAATAAAGGGAAAAAATATGGATGGATTAAAGATCCCTGAAAATCGAAAAATAGTGGTTGGCGTCGGTTCCGCGTTGATGGATATGCTGGCAAAGGAACCGGATGAATTTATGAAGCGGCTGGGTGTTGAAAAAGGCGGGATGAATCTGGTGGATCAACATTATATTGATCAATTGATCGCTCAGACATCATCTCCGCCGTCACTTGTCTCGGGCGGATCCGCGTGCAATACCGCCATCGGTGTTGGGCAACTGGGAGGAAGTGCCCGGTTTGTGGGTAAAATGGGGAATGATGAACTGGGGGCGCTTTTTAAACAGGATTTAGTGAAGAATTCGGTGGCTCCGGTTCTTTTTAATTCTTCAACCCCTACCGGACGAGTGCTGTCCGTGATTACGCCGGATGCGCAGCGTTCCATGTTTACTTTTCTGGGCGCGTCGGCTGAAATGCATCCGACGGAAATAGCTCTGGATTGTTTTAATGAAGCGGCTATTGTTCATGTGGAAGGGTATTTATTGTTTAATCGGGACTTGATGATGGCGGTTTTGAAGTCAGCCAAAAAAGCAGGCAGTCTGATCAGCATGGACCTGGCCAGTTTTAATGTCGTGGAAGCGTCTATGGATATTTTAGAAGAGATTATCAAGGCGTATGTTGATATTTTAATTGCAAATGAGGATGAAGCCAAGGCATACTGCGGCCATATAAATGAAACAGAGGCGGTAGCAGCGTTGTCTGAAAATGTGGATGTTGCGATTCTTAAGCGGGGGCCGAAGGGCAGCCTTATCGCCCGCCAGGATCAGATATTGACCATCGATCCGATGGGGTCCGGCGAAGCATTGGATACAACAGGGGCCGGGGATCTATGGGCTTCCGGGTTTTTGTTTGGAATGGTTAATGGGTATTCATTTGAAAAAAGCGGTCAGTTAGCATCGGCCTGCGGGTATGAAGTCTGCCGGGTGATTGGTGCAAAAATTCCGGAAGACGGGTGGGCGCGTATTCGGAAATTATTATAACACTATTTAGATAACATAGTATATAGCGATGGAGAGATTAAATGAAGGAAGAACAATCCCGTAAGGAGTTGCTTGAAGAGCCGGATCCGTTTTTAGAATTTGTCGGCACCCTGTTGGCGTTTGCAAAAAAATATCAGAAACAGATTATGGTTTCGGTCGGCGCTGTTGTGGTAGTGGCCATCGTGATAACCGGTGTTGTCTATTTTAAGAATCAATCGGAAGACCGTGCGGCCATGATGCTCGGCAAGACGATGGCAAAATACAATGCAATCAAAAAAGATGAATCCGCTTTTATCGCGTATGAAGATGTGAAGAAGCGGTTTAAAAACATTTCGGAAAAATACGGATCAACCGGTGCCGGAAAAGCTGCCCTCCTGCAGTATGCGGATGTCTGCTATCTGACAAAAAATTACGATGATGCCATCAAGATATACAATCAGGCACTGGAGGCACTGGGAAAAACAGAGTTTAAGACATTGATTTTAAGCGGACTGGCATATTCTTATGAGGGGAAAGAAGATTATGAACAGGCGGCAAAATATTTTGAAATGATCACGTCCGATGATGCCGCCGTAATGAAAGACCAGGCGCTTTTTAACCTGGGCCTTCTTTATGATAAGCTGGGCAAACCGGAGCAGGAAAAAGAAGCATTCAGCAAGCTTGTTTCTGATTTTCCGGAGTCGATGTATTTTGATTTGGCCAGTGAAAAAATTGCCGGTTAGTTTTTTATCTCTGATCCTTGTGTTTTTTTGGCAAACAATTTTAAGAATTCAAAACGTGTGAAGTGACTAAAGTGATCTAAAGTGCCTAAAGTTATGGACTGCGCGAAATGTGCGATCATTTTTAATATTAAAATTGAAAATGCCGAAGGCATTAACCATTTCAACAGGTCATCCTGAATTGACTGTTTGTTTTTAAAAAACGGCAAGAAGGGATGGCCTTTTTTGTTGGTGTTGAGGGGTTTTTGCCTTCAACCTTAAGCCTTTAACCTCTATTCCTGAGTATTCTTTATGCGGGTGGATTTGACCGGTCAGATTGAACGAATCACTTATACCAATCCGGAAAATGGTTATACCATCGCCCAGGTGAAAGTCAGGGGGGAAAAACGGGTGGTCTCCATCGTGGGAAACTTGATAGACCCCATGCCGGGTGAGATCGTTGAACTGCAGGGGCAATGGAAGATTCATTCGAAGTATGGCGAGCAGTTTGAAGTTGAAGCGTACCGGACCACCGTGCCGGCAACCATTCATGGCATTAAAAAGTATCTGGGCTCGGGTCTGATTAAAGGGATCGGACCGGTGATGGCCGGTCGAATCGTCAGTCAGTTTGGCAAAAAAACACTCGATATCATCGAAAATGATATCGAAAAATTGTCTGAAGTCAGCGGAATCGGCGGTAAGCGGATTGAAATGATTCAGACAGCCTGGGAAGAACAGAAAGAAATCCGGACCGTGATGATGTTTTTACAATCGCATCAGGTCAGTACCGGTTATGCCATCAAAATATTCAAGCAATATGGTGATCGCGCGATAGATGTTGTCACAGAAAATCCCTTTCAGATGGCAACCGATATCTTTGGCATCGGGTTTATTACTGCCGATAAAATCGCCGCAAACATCGGTTTTTCCAAAGACTCTCCCCTGCGTATCCGTGCCGGAATCCTCTATGTTTTAAACGAACTGTCCGGTGACGGCCATGTGTATTACCCGTATCTGAAATTAATCGAAAAATGTTCTGAAATTCTCGACGTTGACGGACGTCTTGTTGATGATGAGCTGATGCAGGTTGCCGTAGAAAAACAGATTGTTATTGAATCTGAAGATGATGGCCTGTCCTTGCACGAAAACTATGAAGACACCCGGGCCGTATTTCTGGCCAGGTCACATTTTTGTGAAACCGGCATTTCTTATATGTTAAAGCGACTGATGGCCACGCCAAAAATGATTCGGTCGGTGGATGTCCGCCAGGCGGTAAAATGGGTGCAGGATCAGCTTCATTTCAGCCTGGCGGATAATCAGAAAAAAGCCATTGTATCTGCCGTTCAAAGCAAGCTCATGGTCATTACCGGTGGGCCCGGAACCGGAAAAACAACCATTATCCAGGCGATTTTGAAAATCTATCAAAAGCTGCACGTAAACATATTACTGGCCGCACCCACTGGCCGGGCGGCAAAGCAGATGAGTGAAACAACCGGTTTTGGCGCCAAAACCATCCATCGAATGCTGTCATTTAATTTTCGCAGTGGCGGGTTTCAGAAAAATGAAAAAGACCCCCTGGATTGTGATTTACTGATTGTCGATGAAGCCTCTATGATTGATACGGTATTGATGCATCACCTGCTCAAAGCCGTGCCGCCGGAAGCAACGTTGATCCTGGTGGGAGATGTGAATCAGCTGCCGTCTGTTGGGGCCGGGAATATTTTAGGAGATATTATTGCTTCTCGTGTGATCCCGGTTGTTCGATTGAATGAAATCTTTCGTCAGGCGCGACAGAGTCAGATTATTGTAAATGCGCATCAGATCAATAATGGATTTTTGCCGAAAACAAACGGTGAGAATGATGAGAATACGGACTTTTATTTTATCGACCAGGAATCACCCGAGCGCGTGTTGGAGATTATTCTTGAGCTGGCTGCAAACCGGATACCTCAAAAGTTCGGTTTTGACGCGAGCGATGACATCCAGGTGCTTTCTCCGATGCATAAAGGACTGGTCGGGACCGCTAATCTGAACAAGGAACTCCAGAAACGCCTGAATCCGCAGAAAGACAATATTGTTTACGGTAATACGACGTTTCACTGTCATGACAAAGTGATGCAGATTCGAAACAACTATGATAAAAATGTTTTTAACGGCGATATCGGGCGGGTGGTTGATATTAACCGGGAAACCCGGGAGGTCATCATTGCGTTTGATGGCAAAAAGATCGCTTATGACTTTACGGAACTCGATGAGATTGTGCCGGCATATGCCGTATCTGTTCATAAATCCCAGGGATCTGAATATCCGGCAGTCATTATTCCGGTGCTGACCCAGCATTATATTCTATTGCAGCGAAATCTTATTTATACGGCCGTCACCCGGGGGCGGGAGTTGGTCATTTTAGTGGGTACGAAAAAAGCACTGGCAATCGCGATTAATAATGATAAAACCCAGCAGCGGTTTACCCGGTTAAAGGATCGGTTGCAGGGAAAGGTTTATTTACGTATAATAAAGAATGTATAGTGGTTCGCAAATGAAGTGATACATTTTTCACATTATATTCAATGAAATGGTATCCATTCATGTGCTATAAGCGATAAATTGATTTGGCATCCTGTTTCGTTTTCCCTATAATAAACAGAATTTTATTTGATGGCTTCGTCAAAAGCACAAATTCTGCGTTGCGCTAAATTCTTCGTCACTGCGGAGTAGGCCAACTACGCCTCATTCCTCAGAATTAGCGCGCCTTGCCATTTTTATTAGAATGGTGAACTTTTTTCTTTGCCATCGGAACCAGATTGTTTACGGTTTCATTTATTTAACCTCTTAATAGGAGAACTTGTTGAAGATCATTATCGTTGGTGCCGGTCAGGTCGGTTTTCATATTGCCAGTCGTCTGGCCTATGAAAACAAAGATGTGGTGGTAATTGATATGGATCCGGTAGCGATTGCCCAGGTATCGGAAAAGATTGATGTCGACGTCATTGTCGGGTCTGGCAGCAGCCCGCTAATCCTGAAAGAAGCTGGTATCAAGGATGCGGAGATTCTGTTGGCGGTAACGGACAGTGATGAAACAAATCTTGTGGCCTGCCTGATGGCGGATACAATTTCTCCGGCGACCAAGAAGCTGGCAAGAATTCGGAAAGGGGATTATGACGAATATCATCAAATTTTTCATGATGCGCCACCCCATATCGACACCGTGATTAACCCTGAAATTGAGGTGGTCAAAACAATTGAGCGGTTTATGAGTGTGCCCGGTGCGGTCGATGTGGGCGAATTTGCCGATGGTCGGCTGAAGCTTATCGGCATAGTTATGGATAAAGATGCCCGCCTGGCGGGTGTCCGCCTTTCAGAATTATCTGTTAAAATTGGGGTAAAGACCTTGGTGGCAGCTTTGGTCCGAGAAGGGGAAACGATTATCCCCCGGGGGGATGACCGCTTGTATCCCGGCGATCTGGTTTATTTTATCAGTGAGGAACATGGCCTTGAAAATATTTTAAAGGCGTTTAACAAACATGTAAAACCCATTAAACGGGCGATGATTGTCGGGGGCGGACGGATTGGTTTAAGGCTGGCAAAGTTGTTGGAAAAACAGTCAATATACACAAAATTGATTGAACGGTCACCGCAACGGTGCGCTGAAATTGTTGAACAGATGAACAAGGTTTTGGTCATCCATGGAGACGGGTCAGATCAGAGTCTGCTGCAAGAAGAAAATATTGCTGATATGGATGTTGTGGTGACCCTGACCGATGACGAGGAAATCAATATTCTGGCATCATTACTGGCCAAAAAAATGGGTGTGCGTAAAACAATTACCAAGTTGAGCAAGTTCGGCTATTTTTCCCTGATGTCCACCATCGGGCTTGAACAGGTTGTCAGCCCCCGCCTGTCAGCCATTAATACGATTCTTCAGCATATTCGCAGGGGCAAAGTGCTTTCCGCACGAACCATGACCGATGAACAAGCCGAAGTCCTTGAAGCAATTGCCCTGGAAACCTCCGAGATTGTGGGTAAGCCATTAAAGCGGACAAAGATTCCAAAAGGCGCACTGGTCATTGGCATTATCCGGGAAGACGAAATCGAAATTCCTTCCGGCGACAGCATCATCCAGCCCAATGACCGGATTCTTATTTTTGCCAAGCGCGAGGTGATTTCCAAGATTGAAAAAATTCTCACCGTGAAGCTGGAGTTTTTTTAAATGCGCTGGAACTATATTTTTTATATGGTTGGGATTCTGACTTTTTTTCTGGGCGTGTTAATGGTAATTCCCCTTTTGTGCGGTTTGTATTATAATGATCAAAGCGTTGCCGCCTTGATGAAGTCCATGGCCATTACCACTGCTGCGGGCGCTTTATTGTACATATTCTTCCGGGGCCCGAAAACCGAATATCTCAGCCCGCGTGAAGGTATGGCAATCGTTGCCATTGGCTGGACGGCAGTCGGCCTGTTTGCCGCATTGCCGTTTTACTGGAGCGGTGTGTTTGATGTTTTTGTGGACGCGTTTTTTGAATCTGTTTCCGGCTTCAGCACCACCGGGGCATCGGTGATGACGGATATTGAGGCGGTTTCCAAAGGCATTCTCCTCTGGCGGAGCCTGATTCAGTGGCTGGGCGGTATGGGCATTATTGTTTTATCCGTTGCGATTTTGCCGTTTTTGGGTGTGGGTGGCATGCAGCTGTATAAAGCAGAGGTGCCAAGCCCGGTGCCAGATAAACTCAAGCCCCGCATTAGCGATTCCGCAAAAATTTTATGGAAAGTCTACGTACTCATATCACTGGCAGAATTATTATTGCTTATACTCGGCGGTATGGGGTTTTATGATTCTTTATGCCATACATTGACCACATTGCCCACTGGCGGATTTTCAACCAAAAATCTTTCCATAGCGCACTATAACAATGTGTATTTTGATGTTGTGGTGATGATTTTCATGGTGCTGGCCGGGATCAATTTTTCGCTTCATTACCAGTTTCTGAAAGGCAACTCCCTGGCGTTCTGGAAGGATTCAGAATGCCGATTTTTTCTGGCTGCTGTGATTGTTTTGACGCTTGTTGTCAGTTTTAATATTTACGGAACCGTATATCAAAATATCGGCGAGGCCTTTCGGTTCGGATCATTTCAGGTGATTTCCATTGTTACAACAACCGGTTTTGCAACAGCGGACTATAACCAATGGCCCCCCATGTCAAAATTGATCTTACTGTTGTGCATGTTTATCGGCGCATCTGCCGGTTCTACCGGCGGCGGCATGAAATGTATGCGAATCATGTGCTGTTTTAAATATTGTTACAAAGAATTGTTCAGCCTGCTTCACCCCCATGCGGTGACCACCGTAAAAATTGGCGGAAAAACTATCTCAGATGATGTGATTCGCGGTATTCTCGGATTTTTAGCGCTTTATATGGGGATATTTGCCCTGAGCTCCGTTTTACTGGCCGGAATGGGGGTCGATTTGGTGACTTCCATATCTGCGGTGGCGGCAGCTATTGGTAATATCGGCCCGGGGTTTAACCTTGTCGGGCCAGTGGGCAATTATGCAGGAATACCGGCTATGGGGAAATGGTTGCTGATATGGTGTATGCTGTTGGGGCGACTTGAAATCTATACAGTTATTATTTTTTTGGTGCCCGAGTTCTGGCGAAAATAATTTTAATGGCTTTGTAAAAAAGCGTTTCATGGTGACGAATTACCACTATTTGAGGAAATAACTTATCAATCATTTCAAAATTTTAGAAATAAGCTATTTGGGAGCCAACTTTTTTTGCTTTGGGTGACCCGGCATTTTTTGGTTTTTGATATGATGATACGCGCAAATTTTTATAAGAATGAAGGGATTTTTTGTCC
>CAZQLG010000077.1:0-10479 GCA_964594105.1 uncultured Desulfococcus sp.
TTCTTCAACATCGATTTGATCCAGTTCGGACTTAATGGACTGAATACGGGCAATGATTTCCTTTTCATTGAGCCAGTGGGCATTTAGGCGGTTGAAGTCTTCTTTTATTGATTCAAGATCTTTTTCCAGTTTTCCCAAACGGTCTTTAGCTGCTTTGTCAGTTTCTTTTTTAAGTGCTTCCCGTTCGATTTCCAGCTGAGTGATTTTACGCTGTATCTCATCGATTTCAGCCGGCTTGCTGTCAATTTCAATCCTTAGGCGTGAAGCACATTCATCGATTAAATCAATTGCTTTGTCAGGAAGAAACCGGTCGGTGATATATCGGTCGGACAGGGTGGCTGCCGCCACAATGGCGGAATCCTTTATTTTCACCCCGTGGTGCACCTCATATTTTTGCTTTAATCCCCTTAAGATTGAAATAGTATCCTCTTTGGTTGGTTCGGCTGCCAGGACGGGTTGAAACCGTCTTTCCAGGGCGGCATCTTTTTCAATATATTTTCGGTATTCAGTGATAGTTGTTGCGCCGATACAACGGAGTGTTCCACGGGCCAGTGCGGGTTTGAGCATGTTGGAAGCATCCAGGGAACCTTCCGCAGCGCCGGCGCCGACCAGTGTATGAAGTTCATCAATAAACAGAATAATTTTCCCTTCTGCTTTTTCGACTTCTTTGATTACGGCTTTTAAACGGTCTTCAAACTCTCCCCGGTATTTGGCACCCGCAATCAGCGTGCCCATGTCCAGAACAACCAACCGCCGGTTTTTTAATGCTTCGGACACATCGCCTTCGACAATCCGCTGGGCAAGTCCTTCCACAATCGCTGTTTTGCCGACCCCAGGCTCGCCGATCAGTACCGGGTTGTTTTTTCTTCGCCGGGATAAAACCTGGGCAATGCGCCGTATTTCTTCATCGCGTCCGATTACCGGATCAATTTTTCCTAAGCGGGCATCTTCGGTCAGATCACGGGTATACTTTTCCAGCACTTCATATTTATCTTCGGGGTTCTGGTCGGTAATGGTCTGGTTGCCCCGGATTTCCATTAAAACCTTCAGGACGTTGTCTTTGGTAATGCCGAACTGTTTGAAAATCTTTTCCAGCCGACTGTCTTTGATATCTAAAATTGCCAGAAAAATATGTTCAACGCTGACATACTGATCTTTCATTCTGGCTGCTTTAGTAAATGCTTTTTCGAGCATTTTTCGACAATCACCGGATAGATACGGGTCTCCGACAGCGCCCTGGACTTTTGGCAGGTTCTCTATTGAATGCAGCGTTTCACGGGCTACATCATCAGGGACAACGCCGATTTTCCGCAGAATGGACCCGGCAATGCTGTCATGTTCTTTAAGCATGACAAACAGCAAATGCGACGGCTCAATTTGTTGATTTTTATAAGTGGAAGTTGCCGCAGTTGCTTCCTGTATCAATTCTTGTGATTTTAGTGTGAATTTATCAAAACGCATTGGTCCTCCTTATTTGTGTTCATGCGAGATGCTTTAAATCTGTTGATTTAAAATCGTATAACCTATTGTCCTTAATTAAAATAAACACTAATAAAGTAGTGTCAAGTATATGTTGGTATGATAAAAAATAACTACTTTTCATTTGACCTTGCTCGTTGGATTCCATACAATACAAACTAATTGAATTTAAAAAACATGCTGCGGAATTTGCAGCCTCTATTTTTTGATAGTGCGTTGATTCCTTTGAGAAGGTGAGGATAATTTTTTATTAATATATTGATTTAATAAAATTATATTGAATTGGATGGCAGGCGTTATGGGATTTCAATATAAACGGCGAACAGATTATTCTCAGTACGCCAGAGATGAAATCGCCCTGATTATGAAAAGAATCGAGGAATTTAATTATCTGCAGGACATTGATGCCATTCTCGATAAAATCCTTGAAGAAGCCCGCAATCTTTCCCATGCGGATGCCGGTTCAATTTTTATTGTGGAAGATGATCACCTGCGCTTCGGATATGTTCATAATGACACCCTGTTTAAAAAAGATCAGGCCAATGAGGAAATCTATGTTGACTTCTCCGTTCCCATTGATGGGCAGTCCATTGTCGGGTATGTGGCCTTAACCGGAAATACGATAGTCATTGATGATGCCTACAACCTTCCTTCAGGCAGTCCGTTTACATTTAATTCCGAATATGATCAGAAATCCGGATACAAAACCCGATCGATTTTAGCCGTACCGCTCTATACCTTTCATGGTAGTTTGGTCGGTGTCATGCAACTGATTAATACCAAGGACAGTGACGGCCGTGTAATCGCTTTTCGAAAGAAAATCCAGGATCTGATACCGCTGATTGCCAATAATGCCGCTGTCGCGATTGATCGCGGGGTTATGAACCGGGAAATGATCCTGCGAATGGTGAAGATGGCTGAACTCAGGGATCCGACGGAAACCGGTGCCCATGTACAGCGGGTTGGTGCATATTCAGCGGAAATTTATCATCAGTGGGCAATAAGATATGACATTGATAAGCAGGAAAAAAATCGGCAAAAGGATTTGATCCGGCTGGCTGCCATGCTTCATGATGTTGGAAAAGTCGGTATTCCGGATCAGATTTTAAAAAAGCCGGGCAAGCTGACGGACAGTGAATTTGCTGCCATGAAATGGCATACGGTTTATGGGGGTCGTCTATTCATGAATCAGACATCAAGTCTTGATAAGATGAGCCTGCAGATTGCATTGAACCATCATGAACGTTGGAACGGTAAAGGATATCCTGGAAAAATCAGAGATATTATGGCGGCTGATATCCGCCTGGGACCTCCCAAACAAAAAAAAGAAATTCCTTTGCCCGCCCGCATTGTAGCCCTGGCAGATGTTTTTGACGCCCTAGTTTCCCGACGCACTTATAAGGATTCATGGAGTGATCAAAAAGCGCTTGACGCCATTAAGGCAGACGCCGGCAATCATTTTGACCCTGAACTTGTGGAAATATTTTTTCAGATTTTCCCCGTCATCAAAGCCATTCGAAATAAATACAAAGAATAAACTTCATCGGCCTGAGGGCTTTTCGATAGAAATTATTATATACCGGACCGGAGTAATGGATGGAGAAGGAAACAACCAAGCTACATGATCTGGTAGACTGTCAGAGCCATGACTCAGTTCTGGCTGAAATTCAAACAATTATATCGCTGCTTGATGCTGATCGTATAACAGAACAGTTCATCGCTGTGTATCAGGACATTATCCGATTATTTAACGGTGAATATCCCGGCTATAGAGCGTCAAATACCACCTATCACAATCTGGAACATACAATCATGGTAACCCTGGCCGCCGCCCGTCTTATGCACGGAAGCGTTCAAAACGGCTATCAATTTAACCCGGATAATATTCTTGTGGGGCTTCTTGCCGCGTTGTTTCATGATTCCGGGCTCATCCAGACCAAGCAGGACAAAAAAGGTACTGGTGCCAAGTATACCATTGGGCATGAAAAACGAAGTGTTAATTTCATGAGAAAGAACCTTGGCACGAAAGATTTTACCCCTCAGCAGATGGATGACTGTGCCCAACTGATTAAGTGTACTAATTTAAAAATAAAATTGGCAGACATTCCATTTCGTTCCAAAGAAGTTGAAAACCTCGGGAAAATTGTTGGATCGGCTGATTTGCTGGCCCAGATGGGGGACCGGCTTTATCTGGAAAAATTGATTTTGTTATTTAAAGAATTTGAAGAAGCTGGTATTCCCGACTTTGACTCTGAGGTAGATCTGCTCGAAAAGACAGAGGAATTTTATAAAAGTGTGACGCAAAAACGGCTGCAGATTGATTGTGAAAATATTTCATCAAATATGGTAAGTCATTTCAAGTATCGGTGGAATATTGACCAGGACCTGTATGCTGAATCTATTGAAAGAAATATTAGTTATTTGAAAAAAATATTAAACAGCGGGGATAAGAAAAAGAACCGGCTGTTTTTTCAAAAGTATCTGAGACGGGTGGATGGGCAAAGATAAAACAAACGGGTCTTTTCAGTCAGAGCAATAACTCCCGTTCTCTGACGCTGCTGTTTCTTATTTTTTTAAAACATAATATTGACAAACGCATCAGAAGTCAGATCCCGATGGCAACAAAAACGTTACGTTTGAGATATAATGTCGAAAAATTATCAGCAGCGCGGCAAAATTATTTTGAAGTAAGGAGTGAACATGCATCAGTCAGTTAAAATTTTTTTTATTTGTATATTATTGTTGAGCATTTTCAATCTGGTTATCGCAGAAGAGATTGCTCAGAATTATTACGATCTGGGTGTGTTTGCCTATGAAGAAAGAAATTTTATTGAATCCCAGGATTTATTGTTAAAAGCCATCTCTCTGGATCCGGAAAATGCCCGGATAAACTTTTATCTCGGCCGGGTATATGTCAAGCTGGGGCAGCTTGATGCAGCCGCGCATCATTTGTCAACGGCTTTTTTGACGGATCCGAAAATTCCGGGGCTAACGTATTTTCTTGGGATTCTTTATCAGGAAAAAAAAGATTATGAAAAAGCCCTTCAGAAATTTCAGAAAGTGTCTGCCCAGGAGCCATCAAATGTTCTGGCAATATACTATTCAGGGGTCAATCTGTACAAGCTGAAAAGATATGCGGCGGCCGTTGAATCTTTGGAAAAGGCTGCAACGATGAGCCCGACGATTGCAGGCAACGGATATTATTACTCGGGTATCTGCAATTATCAACTGGGTCGGTATAAAGCAGCGGTACAACAGTTTGAGCATGTGATAGAGATTGCGGATTCAGAAGATCTGAAAGAGAATGCCCGGTCATGGGCACAAGCCATCAAAAAGGATCATCAGGCAGCCGCAAAGCCCTATCGTTTATATCTTAAAACCGGTTATTTATATGATGATAATGTTGTGCTGGAACCGGCGGATTTGGATATCGTTGCCGATGAAAGTGACAGCGCATATATGTTATATTTTTCCGGAAAGTACGATGTGATCGACAGCCGCCGGGTAACGTCGGGGATCGGCTACAGTCATTATCAAACCCGGTACCAGGACCTGGATGAATATGATTTAACCGGAAGCATCGGCAATATTTATTTAAATTATAAGTTTAGTAAATCCGTGAAGTTAGGGCTTAAATACCTGCCTATCTATTACTGGGTCGATGCAGAGAGTTATTTAATGCAGCATCAGATAAATCCGTCCGTCATGTGGTTCATTGATAACAATAATGCCGTTGATTTTTCATACAGCTATTATCGGAATAATTATTTTACAGATAACGCCAGGGACGGACATTCCAATGAACTGTCAGCAGATTATTCCCATGGATTTTCAGGCCTTGACGGATATGTTTTCTGCGGCATCGGGTATGAAATTAATTCAGCCAACGGAGACGATCAGGATTTTTGCGAATTGAAAACGCTTTTAGGGATCTCCTATGATATTTTCGAGAAAACGAATATAACGGTTTACGGAAATTATTATGATAAAGGGTATGATCATCGTAATTTGAAATACAATATCAAAAGAAATGATGCCCGATATTTTGCTTCGGCATCAATTACACAAAATATCTGGAAAAAATGGCTGAATGTTTCAGCGGAATACACCTATACAAAAAATAACTCGAATATTGCTAATTTTGATTATGAACGAAACGCCATGCTTCTTTCAGTGTCAGTTAAATTATAGCAGGAGAATTAATACGATGAACACCAGACGTATATTAAATATTTTTATAATTATTATTATGGGAATGGTATTAATAAATCCAGCCGTCTTTGCAGCAGACCCGGCAGAGCAGATAAATATTGAAAACATGGTTATCAAAGAGACGTTTGAGCCGGGTAACGGGTCGTCTGTGGGAATAATCCGCCAGGTTTCAGGACTGGTAGTTATTGTACACCAGGCGCAGGATTTTGGGTATCGGGCTGAGAAAGGGTTGGATTTGTTCAAGGGGGATATTGTTCTTACCGGAAAAGACGGTAATGTATCATTTAAGCTTAATGACGGCAGTTTTATAGCGTTGTCATCGGGTACAGAGATGACAATTAATAAGAGCCTTTATGCACCCAAACAAAAAACAAGATCCTCATTTATGGAAATGGTCTCAGGCAAGGCCCGGTTTGTGGTTAAAAAATTTGTAGATGCCCGGCATTCGGAATTCAAGGTTAAAACAAAAACATCCGTGGCCGGGGTTCGGGGATCTGATTTTATTATTACTGCGTCGGAAACCGTCACGGAAATAACCGCCCTCGAAAAAACCGAATTGGCCGTTATCAGTCTGTCGGACCCGGGAGCAGAACCGATTATTTTGCATGATTTTGAGAAAACGAAAGTCAGAATGGGCATGCTGCCGGAAGCGGCCCAGAAGGTCAAATCAGATGAGGTGGATCGCCTGATGAAGGAATTTAAGTTTTTACCGTCTGACCCGTCGCCGATTAAACAATCGTTCACAGTGTCTGCGGTACCGGTATCACAGGAAAACGTCTATGTTGATGAAAAAGACCTGATTGCCCCCAACTTTGATGAAATTCATCAGGTCTCAGCGCCGGGGAATTTATTGCAGGATATATCCAGATCCAAAAGTATTCTGATGGATGAACATGCTATTGAGGAACAGAACACCCGGATTTACGAAGAAAAGAATGAAGACATCCAGGGACGTCCATTGGCGGATTTTCCAACCACACCCCGACAAGACGACAACTATTCTGAAGGTCATGATTTTTTATCAGAGGATTAAATAGTTGGCAGGAGGAGAAAATGAAAATAAAGGATCATAGCGTTATCAGATTCTTGAGTATTATAGTCATCAGCATGTTGGTATGTTTTTTATGGGTTCAATCCGGCTTTGCCGCCAGTGCACCATATTATGTGGATGTCAACATAGGTCAAGATGCTACAGGTTATGGTGATAGTCCTGCATTGCCGTTTAAAACCCTCCAATATGCGATTGGTGAGATGTCTTCCGGAGGCATTCTTTATGTCATGGCAGGAACATACAGTGACAGCACCCATGGCTCTATTCCATATCAACTTGAAATACCGGCTGGTGGTACACATGATGGGATTCAAATTATCGGGGACCCGGACGGGACAACGCCTGAGATCAGTTATGAACCGGTAGGAAATGATGGTACGCCTTGGCAGACTGGACTTATGATCTATGCGGATAATGTTGTTATCCGGAATTTATCGTTTAACAACTTTCCTCATACCGGCATCTTGATCAACGGGGCTGATTGTACAATTGACGAATGTTCCATCGATGCCTGTGGTGATAGTGGGATTCTGCTGAATGATTTTGCGAGTTCAAGTTCAGAGCGGGATGAATACCTGATCAGGAATTGCTCTATCAGTGGCACAGGCGGTGGTGCAGCAATTTTAAACTTAGCATTTGGCTCCTATGATCCTGCTTACGGTATTCAGAATGTTACCATAAGTGCCATTGCCGGTGGGCAAGGTATTTATTATACCGATGACGGTGGTGGTGGGGCTGTCTGGGGAGGAACGATTTCCGGATGTGACGGTAATGGTATCTGGATTAATACTTTTGACGCAGTTATAGTGGATGGCTGTGATATCAATGGTAATGGTGCCAATGGGATTCTGGTCGCTGAAAGTAATATTGGCAGCAGTATTCAGAACTCTTGTCAGATTTATAGCAATGCAAACGGGGTATCCATTGATGGTAATCAATGTACCATTGATGCATGCAGTTTTTATGAAAACCGTGAATATGGCATTGCAATCAGCCATCTCAGTATTGCCACACCGAATAATGTGATTCAGAACAATTGTAATATATATGCAAATGACTATGGCGGTATTAAGATTGACAACAGCCCGAACAATATCATCCGGGAGAACCGGGGAGTTTTTGGAGATAACGGCGCAGGAGAAGTTAGTTCGCACGCCGGTATCCACGTGGTCGGCAGCGGCGCTACAAATAACGTTATTTTCGACAATACCATCGAGGGGGATCCTGAATCCTACCAGTATTACGGCATTTACTTAGATGCCATGGGCAATAATTCCGGGATTCGCATTGGAGGTAACCTGATTGCGACACATGAGTACGGAATTTATATGATCGCATCCGGGTGCGAGATTTTCGGAAATACGTTTGTCGACGACAGTACTGCCATCTACATAGCACCCGGTACGACCACGGCGTCGCCGGATATCTGGAACAATTTAATGATCAGCGGTGCCGATCAAAACTTCTATACTGGTATTGATGTTAACATGGGAGAAGGGGGGGGAACTTTTGACGGCAGCATATTGCATAACACAATTTCCGGTGCCTTTGCAGATGGTATTAATATCCAGGCCGAGGGAGGCGGCATAACGACTCCTTCTATTTATTATAATATTATCGTGTCATATGGAACTGGCATTAATTATTATACCGGCTCGCCGCTGACAACGTTCGGGTATAACGATATTTTTGGTCTCGGCCAGGGGGTCGCGTTTTACAACTGCGCAGAAGTCGAGACCAATATGTTCGTTGATCCGTTATTTGTTGATGATGATCCGTTATCTGGTGATGAAGGGACGGATTTCAACCTGACTGCCGGGTCACCGTGGTCACCGTGTATTGACGTGGTTCCCTCAGTTGCCGGGGACACGGTTGGAAACGATATTGAGAATACAATCCGTCCGTTCGACGCGGCTGGCGTTGATCATGGCATTGATCCGGCTTTTCCCGGCGTTTATGATCTCGGGTGTTATGAGTACAGCGAGCCGGTTACGGTTACGGATACGGATGATGACGGGCTGCCGGATAGTGTTGAAAACGCTTCCACCTGTCTGTCTGCGAACAATCCGGATTCAGACGGTGACCTTATTTTAGACGGCACAGAGGATGCCGATCATGACGGGATTTTTGACGACGGCGAAACCGATCCCTGTGATCCGGATACGGATAAGGACGGCATTGATGACGGTGTTGAAGATGCCAATCAGAATGGCTGGCAGGATGGCGTTGAGACGGATCCCCGTTTGCCGGATATGGATGATGACGGATTCCATGACGGTGAGGACACGGACCCGCTGACAAGCGGGGTGTATCCGATTCTCATGCCGGGTGAATACTGGGTAAACCCAGACTCGACGTTGGATTTTTTGGGGCTCGGCACCATGTCGGAGCCCTGGAACTCGCTCCATCGGGCTGTCCATCATATCAACAGGGGGGACCCGGGCGCGTATACGATTTATGTGAATGTCGGTGCCTGTAAAGTTGTCGCCATGGGCGGCCATGAACCGGACGAAGTCCTGATGATCACCCAGGACAACCTGACCATCCAGGGGGAGGGAATTGGTAATACGATCATCGATGGTAGCAATGCGGGATTATGGGTTGATGGACTGGATGTTCACGGGGCCACCAATGTGAGCATGATAAATATCGAGGTCAAGAATTTTTTTGCCAGTGGTATTCACATGGGAGGTGCGGTTGCCGGTATTGTCGATACCTGCAGTTTGCATGATAATGGCAACAGCGGTGTCATTATTGAAGATAATGGTGCCATTGTCACTACCCCAAATTATAGCGTTAATAATATCGTTCGTAATCAGTGTAAAATATATAACAATGCGGTTTCCGGAATTTCCATTCGTGACGGTATAGGGAACCAGATAACAGGTAATGTGGCCTCAATTTATGATAACGGGGCAAGTATGACACCTGGTATCGGAATATATATATTTGGCAGTGTTTCAGAGAATAACGTGGTTACAAACAACCATGTTTATTATTCAAATAATGATCCGAATCATGTACAGGCCATCGGGATCAGGATTAATGGCGGCGGGGCCGGGAATCAGGTGGTCGGCAATACAATTTACGGGCATAACTCCACGGACAGCGGATTCGGCATCGAAGTGGTCGATTCGGATGCACAGATTAAGCAGAATATTTTGTTTGATAATGCCCAGGGTATTAGAGTGTCATGTGAGCCAGCAGGAAACGCTGATCCGGAAATCTGGAACAATTTGATTTATGACGGGCCTGCCTCTGATATGAATTATGGCATTTTTCTGGATGTTGTTGGCGGTGGAGATGTGTCTCCGAGTATTTATCACAATACCATTGATGGCGGTGCAAACGATGGTATTTTTATATCTGTCCTGAATAGCACGGCGTCTCCCATGATCTCGTTCAATATTATTTCCAATTTTGATGAAATTGGAATTAATAATTCCGGTGGGAATTCGAGTATTGAAATGAACAATGTCTGGCATAATACGCTTGGCGATTATGCATTTGAAACCCCGGGCTCTGGAGGGATCAGTGTTTTTCCGAATTATGCAGACGAAGCTTCCGGAGATTATCATCTGCAAAATACTTCCGAGTGTATTAACGCCATAGCTGTGCCCACGGAACCTCCATCTCATCCTGTAAATGATGACTTAGAAGGAATATCGAGACCTCAGTCAGCTGTTAGCGGAAGCTATGACATGGGGTGTTATGAAATTATTTTAGACACGTATACA
>CAZQLG010000078.1:0-10433 GCA_964594105.1 uncultured Desulfococcus sp.
CTGAAATATGCCTGGCGGCAATGGGGCTGACTTCCGAAAACACCTTGCGCCCGGCTTGGTGAAAGAGCTTATCCCATCCATATGGATCTGCATCTGTGGCACGAGACATATATCCGAAATTAGAACGAATATTAGATGAAAACCGGGTTTCTGCCTGAGTGCTTAAAACTTCAAATACATTCTTTGCAGTGCAGGTGTCTGATCGTTCCATAATGATTGCTGTACTCACATCCCCAAAGATAAAATGGGAATCCCGGTCACAATAATTGACCTGCGGGGTCACTAGTTCCGGGTTGATTGCTAATACACATCTGGCCGAATCGGCGGCCAGGCAGTCATATGCCCGGTGAAGACCGAATGTGGCGGCTGAACAGGCCACCAGCATGTCAAACCCAAATCCGTCAATGCCCAGTGCGTACTGCACTTCAATGGCAATGGCAGGATATGCCCGCTGGGTATAGGCGCAGGAAACAATCACCGCATCAATATCTGCCGCTGTTTTTCCAGCCGCTGCCATGGCCTTTTTTGCAGCTGCCACCGCGATCTCGGCCTGGTGGCTGATTTCTTCTTCATTGCGTTCGGCAATTTTCGGGCGCATGCGGTCAATATCTAAAATACCCTCTTTTGTATATACATACCGGGCTTTTATGCCGGATGCTTTTTCAATAAACCGGGCGCTGGAAAGGGGTTTTTCGTCCATTTCTCCGGATTCAATTTTGGCGGCATGATCGGAATTGAACTTTTCCGCATACGCGTTGTAGCTGTCCACCAGTTCTTCATTGGTGATGACATGTTCCGGCGTCCAGATCCCTGCTCCGCTGATGACGATGGAAGGATTCGTGTTTTTCATTTTTATTTCATTTTAATTCGAAGAATTCGCAAAAAATGCACAGGCCGCAAACCGGCCGTCATGGCTCAGACTGATCTCCATGTTTGTTGCTTTGCCTTTTGCATAAACCATTGGCGGATAAAGCCTGTTATCTTTATTATATCGGATAATTTGGATGTCTTGTTCGTTTAACTGAAGCCACGACGCAATCCCCTTTTTCGCCAGTCGGCGCACGGCAGATGACTCTTTTTCTGATATGGAATCGTTGGCCGCCGTTGATGTGTCCGTATTAATTTTTCCTATCCTTGAAATGATGGATTCCAGGTTTTCTGCTATGCTGAAAATTCCGATGCAATGCACATAGTCGTCATGAAAATCGATTTTGACCTGCACCCTGCCGTTCTGAGTCATCACCATGCCGGTGCCAGAATCGTTGATTCTTTCCGGATCCAGAATGACCGGGTAGCGGCCCGGTGCGGAGCTGGCATTCGGGTGTGACTTACTGACCGCCTTGAAAGCGGTTTCTTTTGCCGCCCAAAGTGCCCAGACGATTGTGTCCGGATGGTCTGAATTATATACCAGGCGTTGTTCTTCCGGATTCAGTACCCGTTCGATAAACCGGGTATCCGCTGCTTTTCCCAATGCTTCCGGCGTTTTCAGGTCAACAATGTCATTGCCGATATGATGCAAAGTATTCTTTCTCCATTTTTGACAGGTGGCCGACAATCTGTCTTACACAGTCGCGCTGGGCCCGGAGTCCTTTTAAATTGGTTTGCGGCCGGCACTCTTCTGCTGTCATGGTAAATGTCTCTCCATGACGGGGAAAATCGCTGTACGTTTTCTGGCCGTCACCGCGCAGATAAACCGTCATCACGCGGCAACCCGGAATGCTGCAAACGAATCGGCCGACGCCATAGGGGAAATCTTCCGTGTTCACCCGTCCGGAACGGGAGCGGGTCCCTTCCGGAAAAATCATCAGGTTTTCGCCTTTATTTAATAGAAAAGTACATTTTGCCATCGTGGATTTCACTGCATCACGATTTCCGCCCCGGATGATGGGGATGCATTTTGTCAGAAAACAGGTCAGCCCCACAAATATATTGCGGTTAAAATTCATCTGTTCCGGCATGTTCCACGGCAGCAGTTTATAATGAACAATGTAACGGTATATGGGGGTCATGGCATATACGAGAATCACGGAATCGATCAGAGTGAGATGGTTTGCGCAGATCAGCCATGGGCCCGGGTGGGTTGCCATCAGGTCATGGATTTTTTGCCTGACATTGTTCAAATCCCTCACCCGGTATCCGGCAGCTTTTATAGCCAGAAAAATCATGGAGCCGACAACAAAAACCATCATCCGCCCCATGAAATACTGAAAGTAAAAAAATATTTTATCTCTGATCTTCATGTTATTGTGTGATACAGACTTTTCTTTCAACCACTTTTACCGCATCACCGACGGTTTTGATTTCATCGGCATCGTCGTCATCAATTTCAATGTCAAAGGCGTCTTCAGACTTGATGATAATATCCACCAGCCGGGCGGAGTTGACCTTGAGATCCTGGATAATGGCCGTGTCCATGCTGACGTTTTCCAGTCTTTCCGGTTCTTTGACATACTCTTTAATAATTTCGATCACTTTTTTAAAAATTTCCTGTGTTTCCATTTTGTTTCTCCTTTTTTTATTTCATTTGTAAAATTTGATGATGGTAATTTCAATCGTAGGTTGGGATTCCATTCCCGACAAATGGAAAAATCCGATTGCCGGGTAAGAAACCCGGCCTACAAAATGCCATTATTTCTGTTCATATTTTTGTAATATGATACAACTATTCACATCACCAAACCCGAAACTGGCTTTGGCAACGGTTTCCAATTCCGGATAATCCAGGCATGTTTTGGGAATCCGGCGGGCAAATGGTTCAATGCCTGGGTGGAGATCTTCACAATTCACCGATGGATGGACAAATCCTTTGTAAAGTTCGAGGATTGCAGCTGCCGTCTCAATGGCACCGGCAGCGCCAAGACAATGTCCAATCATCGATTTGGTTGAGTTAATATAGGGGAAATTGTCAGGCCCTCTTCCTAAGGCCTCAGACCAGTTTTTAACTTCATAAGGATCTGAAAAGGTTGCGGTCAGGTGCCCGTTTATTACATCTATTTCATCCGGGCTGATCCCGGCGTCTTTTAGAGCATCTTTAATACATCGGGCAACTCCTTCCGGGTTGGGTGCGGTCATGGAGCCGCCCCCCCGTTGTCCGCCGCAGTTGACCATTGCACCGGTGATTTCTGCATAGATCCGGCTGCCCCGTTTCAGAGCCGATTCCAGGTCTTCCAGGACCAGTGCGCCTGCGCCTGCGCCGGGAACAAAACCGCAGGCAGTTGCGCTCATGGGCCGGGACCCTTTTCCCGGCTGATCATTATATTTTCTGGCAAGGATTCGCATGGAATCAAATCCGCCCCATGTATAGGGTGATGCACCTTCTGCGCCACCGGCCACCATTCGTTTGGCAAGACCTGACCGGATTCTCCAAACGGCATCGATAATCGCCTCGGTTCCGGTACTGCAGGCCGATGAATTTGAAGTGACCTGGTTTCCCAGTCCCAGAATCCCGGCAATATTTGCGCTGGCCCCGCTTCCCATCACCCGTTCAACAACCTGAGAGCCTAATCGGCGGACCTTTCCGGCATTGACTGTAGGCACAACCGTTGATGCGATGGTTTCCATGCCGCAAATCCCGCATCCGAAAATGGTGCCCGAATCCCAGTCCGCCGGATCGTCATCTTTGGGACGGCTCAGGCCGGCATCCTGCCATGCCTCAAGCGCTGCCACGGATGCGTATCCGATGTTATCGTTTTGATAAGGCAACAATTCGGTGCCGAAACAGTCTGCCCAGGTTTTATCAAAATTTTTCGGTACACCGCCGATTTGGCAGGAAAATTTCAGTTCTTCAAGTTGCGGGATGAATCTGATCCCGGATTCGCCGTTTCGAAGGGCTTGTTCAAAATTGTCAAGTCCGATGGCATTGGGGCTCACAACGCCCATTCCGGTTATGACCACTCTGTTTCTCATTTTTTAACTCCTGTTCCGGTCAAAATGCCGGAGCAAACTGTTTCACCGTTTTTACGCTCTATGCGTGTCCTGGTTTTAAGATGTCCCTTGCGTAGATATATAATTTCTCCATGGACAATCACCTTTTCACCGGGATGGACAATTCCGGTAAATTCAATTTCATCAGCAAATGCAAAAAGGGTTGTCATCTGTTTTAACTCCTCAACTGGCACGCCCTGATGTAAAAGCTGATAAATCCCCATGGCAACCACGCCGGTCTGTGCCATGGTTTCAATCAGGATAACGCCCGGCGTAATCGGATTTTCCGGAAAATGCCCTGAGTAAAAGTATTCATCATCCCGGAATCGATAAACAGCGGTAATGTTCTTTGCGTCTACATTTAAAATATTATCGATAAAGCGAAAAGGGGGCTGATGGGGAATCAAGCCGAGAACCCGGGCAATGATGTTTTTGTCAGCCACTGTACATCCCTCCGTTTACATGAACAACGCTGCCATTGATATATCCTCCCTGATCGGCAAGAAAGGCCACAACGTCGGCAACCTCTTCCGGTTTGCCCATACGGCCCAGGGGAATCTCTTTCAAAATGTTTTGTTGAATTTCTTCAGTAAGTAAAGAAGTCATATCCGTATCGATAAAGCCGGGGGCCACGGAGTTGACAAGGATATTCCTGCCCCATAATTCTTTTGCCAAAGATTTTGTCATGGCATCAAGGGCTGCTTTTTCCATGGTATAGGGTATTTGACCGGCATTACCCGTATGGCCGACAACGCTTGAGATGTTGATGATTCGCCCTGAAGACCGGCGGAGCATAAAAACGCGTAATATTCTTTTGGTAAGATACCAGACGCCTCTTAAGATTGACCGCTGGGCATCAAACCCCTCAATTTTCATGGTAGTAATAGAGTCATTGACGCACATCCCGGCATTGTTGATAAGGACATCCACCCGGCCCGCTTCATCTTTGATTTGCCGGACCATGCTTTCCACCTGGTCCGGGTCCGTCAAATCCGCCTGTAAAAGGAACCCTTCTCCTTTAATATCTGAGAGGACATTTTCTGCAGATTGGTTGCTGTTTTTGAAATGAATGCCAACATGAAACCCTTTTTTCGAAAGTGCTCTGCAACAGGAAGCACCGATCCCCTTCCCCCCACCGGTAACAATGGCAACCGGTTTGTCTCCAATTCCAGATAGTTCCTTCTGGTTATTTTTTTCACCCGTCATGTTTTTTATCCTGTTATTTTATGCCGGAGTAACCCCGCCCAATGAATTTTGCGAATGATTGGGATAGTCTTTGTAAGTAATACCTTTAAAAATGCCTGTTCTGGCTCTTTTGACGGTTGTAATGTTCTCATCATCAATAAAAACGTTTGCGTCAGCAATCACAATGCTTGACCCCGCCTGTTTCAAATTTCGGAATCGAACAATATCCACTTCAAATCGAGCGACCTTATTGTGGGGACGGATCTGGCCGTTAAATACAACTTCCTCACACCCCAACGCCCTTCCTGCTCCCAGGGCACCACACCAGACGCAATAAAATCCCATTAACTGCCATATTGCATCAACGCAAAGGCATCCGGGTTGAACCGGATCACCCGGGAAATGACATTGGAAATACCAGGCATCCAGCCGGATATCCTGCTCGGCCACAATCCTTCCCCTGTTGCCTTTTTTTTCAATCGTAAGAATCCTATCCATCATTAGAAAGGGAGGGGCCGGCAGACGTGCATCAAAGTCTTTCGGGGGGTCTTTGATCATCTGCCCGTATGAAAATGCGAGCAGCTGTTCCAACCCAAAATGATCCTGTTTTAAAAATTCGGAATATTTCATTTATGAAATTCTCTCTCCGCCGTCCGCACAAATAAGTGCGCCATTAATCCAGGCCGCTTCATCCATGCATAGAAGGAATATGACATTTGCCACATCTTCCGGTGTTGTCAGACGCCCGAAAGGATTTCTCAAAGCGGCGTTGGCTTTAATATGGCGGCTTCCGGGGATTACACGCAAAGCGGCTGTATCTGTCACACCTGCCTGAATAATGTTTGAACGGATACCGTATGGTGCAAACTCAACCGCCATAGACCTTGAAACCGATTCTAAAACTGCTTTAGCGGCTGAAACAGCCGCATACCCCCGCCATGCCACACTATTTCCCTCACTGGTCAGGCTAAGCACACGTGCATCTCGCGTAAAAAGTTTTCGTCTAAAAATATCCTGTACCCAATCAACAATATTGGAACCCATGGCATGTATGGTGCGGGCAAAATCATCATCTTCAAGAAATTGGCGGTTGTTGTATTCAGACGGATCAACAAGGGCGTGTAACGAATCGGCTCCGTTTTCAAATGCCTTCTGCATAATTTGGTCAAAAATAGCTGAAGAAGTTTTAACTTCCTGCGCTATTTTTTGCCGAATCAATTTCGGTGCATTTGTTGCATGGTAAGGTGCCAGCAGCTTGAGATTCCCAAATGCAACGGAATGAAGAACCATCCGGATTTTTCCTGTTTTTCCAAGCTCTTCGGCAAGTGAATCCAGCACCCGGGTTCTGCCGTCAGTTGAAAGCGCATCCAGGTTGAAGGTGGCAACTTTTACGCCGCTTGCCTTTAGTTTTTCAAAACAAGGCTCAATGCGGGACATGGCGCCGCGCCGATCCCGATGCACAATGCAGAGATTCATGCCATGCGCCGCCAGTTTCTTTGCTGTTGCCAGGCCAAAGCCGCTTGATCCACCGATAATAACCGCCCAAAAATCAGAATTGAATTTCACCATGATGATTCCTTATGCGAATGCCCGTTTTGCCGCTGAAAAGGTTGTAATAGACTGGCAGGTTATACCGATGCTCGAAAAAAAATTTCTAAGGGGTCGATTCGGGCCGATCTCATAAATTTTCTGCGCTTTCCCGGATAGAGCCTTCATATTGTCCCACCAATTTACTGAATTGTTTATTTGGGCCACCAGTTCTTCAATAATATTTGCCGTATCACCTGAATGAAACCGTCCTGTATAATTGGATGTGACTTTGCTGGCATTATCAGGATTCAATTTTGCCGATACCGAGTTCAAGACGTCCCTGAAAGCATCTCTTATGGAGAGCATAAATCTGCTGTGAAATGGCGCGCTCACATTTAAAGGAACAAACCGCATTGATTGGTTGCTGTTTACTGTCTGTTTAAGAAGGTCCCCTGCCATATCAATGCTGTCGGCCTGACCGCTGATCACTATCTGGTCTGTCGAATTGATGTTGGCGACATCCATGGGCAGCCCTTCTAAGGTTTTACGGATCATGTCAACATCCAGATTTTGCGCAATAACAGCCGCCATCCCGCCGGTACCGGGCGGTGTTGCCTGCTGCATCAGTTGTCCCCGGATTTGAACTGTTCTTAAGGCTTCGGAGAACGGCATGACATCTGCGGCAACCAAAGCCGTATATTCACCCAGGCTGTGGCCCCCGAAAAAATCCGACGTAAATCCGTATAAAGATTTTAGACCCTCAAACATGGCAATCTCTGTGGTGAGAATACACGGCTGGGTGAACTCGGTCAGATTGATTTTTTGATCATTCCCAAAACAAAGGTCTGCCACATCCCATCCGAGTGTTTCTGACGCTTCCTCATAAGTTTCACGACTTTTCTTAATATTATCGTAAAAATCCTTCCCCATACCGGATCGCTGAGTTCCCTGTCCGGGGAAAACCACTGCGGTTATTTCTTTATTCATATTTACCTCCTCCTGCCGGTCACCGGATTATTTTAGATGTTATTCCAATTCGCATTCAAGCGGCATCTGTGTTGGCTGCGTCGTCGACTCCTCAACGTAGACAAACATACGCCTGCGTCGCCTCCTCCTTGCCTCCTTGATGACATCTTGAATGCAAAAGGGAATTAATCAAATTGTGAAAATAAATTATCATATGCTCAAGAGAAGACAATGACTCTGGGAATCAAAAAATTGACACTTCGTATCAATTGATTTAAATCTGTTTTCACAAAGGGTTTTTGATACACAAAATTATCATTTTAAATCATACAACCATTTATCTTTTATGAATTCAGTCCCGTATATCGCTGGATCGACATTTTTGTCTGCCTTCAATGCGCTGGTGGGAAAAGGAATCCCCGTCAGCATTATTGAAGATACGATCGGAATGAAAAAGGAAGCGCTGGAAGACCCGGATGTTCGTCTAACCGTTCCACAATGGAACGAATTTCTGGAACAGGGAGTGGCATTATCTGGAAATCCGGCGTTTGCCCTTCAATTGGGAGAACAGATTTCTCATGAAAAAATGAGTCTGGTAGGGCATGTTGTGTTCAACAGTCGTACCGTTGGGGAGGGGCTTCAACAATACACTCGATTTATCAAACTGGCCAATGAAGGCGACCTTGTGGTCCTCCGGAAAGAAAACAACGAAGTCATTATGGTCTATGAAACGGAAATCCCTGAATATTATTCTCCGCTTGCCATGGAAAGAAATTCTTCCGTTTTCATCACACGATTACGCAGGTATACAGGAGCTAAAATTCCACTTAAACAGGTGCATGTCCAGCATTCCGCCCCAAATTATGTGGAAGAATATCAACGTATTTTTCAAGGCGAAATTTTATTTGATCAGGCAGAAAATAAATTTATCTTTGACCAGAGCATCTTATCACTAAAAATAAAACTTCGTAGCTCTCATCTGAATGCCGCACTGCTTCACTATGCTGAATCACTTTTAAATAAATTGTCGTTACAACGGCCTTTCCAAAAACGCGTCCAACAATTTATTGTAAAGTATTTACCGGAAGGTGAAGTGGATATTGAAAAAATATCCCATTTGATGAATATGAGTCGCCAAACGCTGTATCGGAAGCTAAAGGAGGAAGGTACCAACTTTCATGAACTATTGGATGAAACAAGAAAAAAGTTTGCCGTGAAATACCTCAGGCAGCATCACTATTCCATCAATGAAATCACTTTTTTGTTAGGTTTTTCAGAAACCAGCGCATTTAGCCGCGCCTTCAAGCGATGGTATCAAAAAAGCCCGGCAAATTTTCGAAAAAAATAGCAATCATTAACATTTTGACCGTTGACCGGGGTCAATGTGACCGGGGTCAAAGCTTGAATAGTGAATTATCTATTAACAAACGACGTGTAATTTTTTATTAAATTCGTCATGAGAGAAAAAGGTGTCACATCTTGAGTTATGAATTCAACAATAAATATTATAATCACAAAAGTTAGAATAAACAATTTGTCGCTTTAATAGCAAATTAAAAATAATCCATTCCTGATCTGGACGATTGGGCGAGAACAGATATAAAACAGGTCAAACCGTTGTCTTTTTCAAGCCCGGCTTTTGGTTTGTATCGTGAAATATTTGCTAAACCGACAGTATTGCAGAAATTTTCAGAAGCGTGCACTCGATAACTTTACGTACTTTTTCTATTGTCGGGATTGACGCAATACCTTGAGGTAAAGGGAATACCCAAATTATCCATTGAATCATAGGAAAAAACTGGAATTATCCATTTATGACATCCCGTATTCCGCCCGTTCAATGAGTTCCATCTGCATGTCCTTATTTAAAGTCACAAAATAAGCGTTGTACCCGGAAATTCTGACCAGCAGGTTCCGGTAGTTTTCCGGGTGCGCCATGGCGTCTTTGAGTGTTTCTGACGTCACTACGTTCATCTGCATTTGCATGCCGCCCATGTCAAAATAGGTTTTTACATAGGAGAACATATCATTCACGGTCTTTTCCCGGGAGTCTTCTGCTGACGGGATGACTTTCACGTTAAACGCAATATTGTTGTTGATGTTTTTCGTATCCAGCCGGGCCACATCCCGGATGTTGTCCAGCAGGTTTTTAGACGCATTGGGTTCCGGGGTCAGGCCCGGGGTAAATGCCTTGCCGCTCAATCGCCCGGACGGTAGGGCGCCGGTCAGGGTACCGTATGCCACGTGGTTGGACATGGACCAGAAGCCGACCGTATATTTGCCGCCGCGATAATGTTTTTTGCTGCCATAGTAATCATGGGAAAATTTGGCGATCCGGTCTGCCATTGCTACGGCTTCATCACTGCCGGACCCGAACAGCGGCACTTTTTTGGTGACCATGGCGAGGAGTGCCGGATCATTTTCAAAATTTTCATCCACCGCCTTTTTCAGGTTTTTCAGAGATATCTTTTTATCCTCATAGACCAGTTTTTTGATGACTAACAGCGAATCCGTGACATCTGCCAGGCCGATGAGTGCCGCGCCGGAGCTGTTATATTTGGCACCGCCAACGGTTACGTCTTTGCCTTTACTGATGCAGTCGTCGATTACTGAAGACAGCAGGGGTGTGGGGCGGATGACCTGATGGGCTTTTGCCAACATTTCATTATATTCAATGGACTGGTCAATGATAAATTTAAACTGGGTGGTAAATGCGTTAAAAAAATCATCAAAGGTTTTAAACGGATCATCTTCGATGTTTCCGGTGTCAATTTTTCCGGTGTTTGGGCCGAGCTTCCAGTTGAGCAGCGGATGTGTACCGTTGTTTA
>CAZQLG010000079.1:0-10419 GCA_964594105.1 uncultured Desulfococcus sp.
GACGATTGTGATAATCGTCGCTGCCGTCTGGTGGAAAATACTTGGGCTGGTGTAGGGGGAAGGTTTAAGGTAGAAGGTTTAAGAAAAAAAATGAACGTCCAACATCGAACATCGAACGTTCAATCTTGAAGTAGGAAATTAAGAAGATATAAGGTGGAAGGTGTAGGCCGGATTAGCGAGTAGCGCGTAATCCGGCAATTATGAAAGCTGAAAGTTTCTGTATAACCTCTATGAACAATAGAACCAGGGAAGAACGTAATGGAAAATATACGCCTGCTTTTAGTAGATGATGAGCCCGATTTCAGAGCGCCGCTTAAAAAACGGCTGGCAAGAAGAGGCTTTATCGTTTTGGAGGCAGGAGACGGTGATGAGTGCCAGGCTGTCATGAATGATGCGCCGGTTGATGTGGTCGTGCTGGATGTGAAGATGCCGGGAATGAACGGAATCGAAGTTCTTGAGTGGATAAAAGAAAACCATCAAAAAACAGAAGTAATCATGCTCACTGGTCATGCATCAACGGTTGATGGGGTTGAGGGGATTAAAAAAGGTGCCTTTGATTATTTGACAAAGCCCCTGGAATTTCCACATCTGGTTCAGAAGATTGAGCAGGCAGTTGAAAAAAGAAGGCGTGAGGATGAGAAAAAGCAGGAAGTAGCGTTTAAGGAAAAAATGGAACAGCAGATGATTTCTACCGAACGGCTTGCTTCTTTGGGGACACTGTCCACCGGCATTGCTCATGAAATTGATAATCCTTTGGCCATTATAAAGGAATCAGCGGAATACATGCGTCTTTTGCTGAGTAAAGCAGACCATGCGGATATGCCGCGTAAATCTGACTTTGAAAATGCTGTTGGAAAAATTGAGACCGCCATCGAGCGGGCAAAACGGATTACCCATCAGTTGCTGGGATTTGTCAGAAAGCCGGAGACTTTTTTTGCAGAAACGGATCTGAAGGTCCTGGTGGCGGAAACCGTTGAGTTCGCCGCCAAAGGGGCGGAGATCAAAGGCATTCAAATCGTACAGGATATGGAAGGGGCAAACGGCATTCTCTGGAGTGACCCTTATAAGATTCGTCAGGTATTATTCAATCTGCTGACCAATGCTATCCATGCGGTTGAATCAGATGGGACCATTACGGTATCATTAAAAGGTACGGACGCGCGTGTCATGCTCATTGTTGAAGACACCGGCTGCGGCATTCCGAAAGAAAACCTGGAAAAAATTTTTGAACCGTTCTTTACCACAAAGCCCCCGGGAAAAGGGACCGGGCTTGGACTATATGTAACTTGTGGAATCGTCGAACGGCTGGGGGGTGAAATTGATATTACCAGTCAGGTCGGCAAGGGCTCCCGCTTTCAGGTGACACTGCCGCGCTCGCGCAAAGCGTGTGGTGATATGGGTGATAATAAAGAGTTATGTGTTGACATATTAAATAAGATTAAAGGAGATCCTGCGAAATGATAAGAATTCCGGCAAAGGTCTTGATTGTAGATGATGAGAAGGATTTTGTGGAAATGTTTTCCCTGCGTCTATCAGAGGGTGGTGAAAAAGTTTTTACCGCGCACAGCGGGCAGGAATGTCTTGAAAAACTGAAACAGGAAAATATTGATGTGGTGGTGTTAGATATTAAAATGCCCGGTATGGATGGGGTGGAAACATTAAAAGAGATCAAAAAAAGATATCCCATTGTTGAGGTAATTCTGCTGACCGGTCATGGCGCCATCGAGACCGCAGTTGAGGGGATGAAACAGGGGGCCTATGATTATCTGTTAAAACCGGCGGATGCCGGTGAAATGGCGATAAAGCTGGAAGGGGCCCGAAAAAGAAAAGATGCACAGGAAGAGCGGATCCGCAAGGCGGAGCAAAAGTCACTGTTGCGGCGGGGTGGCAACCTTTAACTTAGCCATCCAAATACTTTTTACGAGAGTGTCAAGTTTATAAGGAGACAAAAATATGGAAGGAAATAAAATTAACGTGTTGTTTGTTGATGATGAAGAGCAATTTCTGGTGTCTATGAGCAAACGCCTGGCGGCCCGTGAATTTAATGTACTTTCCGTTAATCGTGGCAAAAAAGCCATCGAAGCCGCAAGAAATAATCCGGTGGATATTGCGTTGATTGACTTGAAAATGCCTGGGATGGATGGTGAAGAAACGCTAAAAATTTTGAAAAAGGAACATCCCTGGATGGAAATCGTTATTCTGACCGGACATGGCAGTATTGATTCGGCGGTGGACTGTACCCAAGACGGTGCGCATTCCTATCTGCAGAAACCCTGCGACCTTGATCAATTGCTTGAAGTGCTCAAGGAAGCCTATAAAAAACGGGTGATGAACAAAAACAAGATTGAAGAAAAGAAGATGAATGACTTGTTAAAAATTTCGCAATCGAATTCTCCCAGAGAGATTCTGCGGCGATTAAAGGAAATTGATGCCGGGGAAGGGTAAAAAATAATATAACCAAAATGCCAGGGCGTTGCCCCTGGCTATTATGCGCGGTCCTTACAGGGCAAACCCTTTCCGGTATATCGTATTTTGAAAGATGCGCCTGACGACCATGGTGTTGAGGTCAATCTTGATGGCTTCGTAAAAAGTCCAAATTCTTTGTTGCGCTGCATCCCTCGTTGCTTCATAGTACGTTAAGTACGAATCATCACTCAGGATTTGCGCGCCTCGAATTTGGAACTTTTTTCTTTGCCATCGGAATCCGATTTTTTACGAGTTTGTCAATCTTTAGTGCAATTGAATTAAAATGGACAACCAGAGATGACTATTTTCTGGATTTTCGCCGGTGATCCCGCTAAAGTAATGATATGAAAATATTTTTTGCATTTTTGTTGATTATTTTTTTGGTCTTTAGCGGATACCACTTGTCGTTTCGAAAATTTCGGATACCCCTGTTCGCGTATAAATTCTATCTCACCGGCATTGAATTTCTTTTTCTCGGTCTTCTGCTGGGCCCCCAATTTTTAAATATTCTGGATGCGAATACATGCGATGGGTTGGCCCCGGTTTCCGCCCTGTTGCTGGGCTGGATCGGCATGTTGTTCGGCTTTCAGTTTGAAATTTCAAAACTCAGACGATTTCCCCGGGTTCATTTCATGGCCGGGCTTTTAGAAAGTTTCCTGACGTTGGTCGTGGTATTTGGTGGCATCTATTTTACCCTCCCGTTTATTATAAAAATTTCTGAACACATGAGAATCGCCCTATCAATGGTCCTGGCAAGTGCGGCAGCCTGTACCGCCCAGACGGGCCTGGCGATGTTCTCGGTCAGGCAAATCGGTAAAAATCAATCAATTATTAAAATACTCAGGTATTTATCCAGCGTGGACGGGCTGGTCGCGATGCTGGCAATGACGCCGGTATTTATTTTTCTTCCATGCAGCACAGAGATTGCTGCGGATCGGTTTTTATTCGGATATGACATATTTATTGCCGGTATCATATTTGCCGTATTCTTGGTTCTTTATAACCTGTTTTTAACCTATCGAAGGGAGCAGAGCGAGCTTGCGTTGATTATTATCGGGATGGTTATTTTTATCAGCGGATTTTCTTCGGTGATGAATTTTTCGCCGTTGCTTTCCAATTTTTTTATGGGCGTGTGCCTGGTGAATTTGACCAGTGAAAAAGAAAAGATTTTCACCACACTGGTCAGTATCGAGAAGCCGGTATATCTGTTGTTACTGGTTTTTTTGGGGAGCGCCTGGCATCTAATGAGCGTTTGGGCGTTTGTGGCTGCCGGTGGATACTTTGTGTTTCGGTTTATCGGAAAAATGATCGGCGGATTTTCAATTTCATTGTTGGGATCAAAAATGAAAGAATATCCCGCCGGACTCGGCCTGGGGTTGATCGGCCAGAGTGGGCTGCCCCTTGCGATTTTATATGATTTTCAGCAGGGGCATCCGTCTGAAATTACGGATATCGTCGTTGGTATTGCCTTGATATCAATTAGTTATTGTGATCTTGCATGCCCGACGCTGGTGGGGCGGCTTTTGAAAAAAGGGGCGTAATGCCACAGGTCATTGCCAAAAAAGATCATCTGTTCTCGTATCTTTTGATTATCGTCTTGATGGGGCTGTTAGGCCTCTGGATCAAGGGGGTTGAGGTTGAAACGGGCAGGCAGCAAGCCGGGGTGATCATTTTTTCGCTTGGGTTCGTGATGCTTTCAGCATATGTGCTGGCACAGATTGTTCGGATTTTTAATCTTCCGTTGCTCACCGGCTATATCCTGGCGGGTATTATTGCCGGTCCGTATGTATCGGGTTTTTTAACCCATGCGATGGTTGGCCAGCTTCGTCTGATCGATGACCTCGCACTCAGCTTTATAGCGTTGATGGCGGGCGGTGAGCTTCGCCTAAGGTTGATTGCGCAACGGGCTAAATCAATTGTTTTGAGTATTGTTTTTGTAACAATAATTGTTATCGGACTGGTGGTGATATGTATTATTCTCATGGGGCGTTATTTTAGTGTGACCGCCGGGTTTAATCCAATCTCGCTGGCTATTTTTGCAATCTTAATCGGCGTTATCTGTGTGGCTCGTTCGCCGTCTTCTGCCATTGCCGTTATTAAAGAATGTGAAGCCAAAGGTCCATTTACAGGTATGATTCTGGCCGTCACCATTGTGACGGATGTGTTGATTATTATTATTTTTACCGTTGCCATGTCATTGTCTAAAATTTTGATGAATGGCGGCAGCGTTATTCAGTTAACGGAAATCTCCGGCCTGATGTTTGAGATTCTGGCGTCTTTAATTGTCGGGGGTATTCTCGGGCAGCTCATTTCTTTTTACATGGATCGGGTCCGGCGTGATTTGCTGCTATTGCTTTTATTCGTCGCATTCGCTGTGGCTCGTCTGTCAATCGGGTTTAATCACTTAATGGAAGTGCAATATGATATTTCTTTGCATCTTGAACCGTTGCTGATTTGCATGAGTGCCGGTTTTTTTGTTCAAAATGTCAGCCAGTTCGGCAGCCGTTTTCTGGAAAGTCTGGAAAAGATGTCTTTGCCGATTTACGCGCTGTTTTTTTCTATTGCCGGCGCTTCGTTAAACTTTGATTCGTTGCAGCTTTGCTGGCCTCTGGCAACCATTATTGTGGTTGTCCGTATGGTCGGTTTGCATGGCGGAAGCTGGCTGGCCGGCACCATCAGTCATGATCCGCCGGTATTTAATAGAAATGCCTGGATGACCTATGTGACCCAGGCCGGTGTTTCCATCGGCCTGGCCCAAATCGCGGCCCGGCAGTTTCCGGAAATCGGCATTCATTTAAATACGGTGGTTCTGGCCATTATCGCCATTAATCAGATTGTTGGACCGGTTATTTTTAAAATGGCATTACATAATGTCGGTGAATCCAGTGCTTCGTCTACTTATAACTGATGTCTATTGCTTATCTTTTTTCGTGTTTGCTTTGTTCTTGCCTGGGACGTTCAGGCACAAAAAATTACGGTAAGTCTTCTTCTATGTAACTTCATCCATAATATCTTGAAATAATTGATAAGTTATTTTTCTCAAACAGTGGTGAGTCGTCACCATGAAAAGCTTTTTACCATTTACCCTTGCAGGGACACAATCCGGCAGTAAAAGTCAAACGTAGATTTGACCCCTTTTAAATTATTCCTTTCGATTAAAAAATTTTCATGATAAGAATGACAAACTCGTAAAAAGTCGGATTCCGATGGCAAAGAAAAAAACGCCACCAAATCATAAGATTGGCGAGGCGCGCAAATCCTGAGTGATGATTCGTACTTAGCGTACCATGAAGAAGCGAAGGGTGCAGCGCAACAAAGAATTTGGACTTTTTACGAAGCCATCAAGAATAGTCACCTTATTGAAGAGAACATGGACTTGCTGTTAAGTACTTTAATCCCTAAATTTAATACCTTGTTATGAATCCACCACAGAGATCACAGAGGACACAGAGGACACAGAGATAATTGATATCGTTGAACCTTTCTGTGCTCTATGTGGACGCTGTGGTAAAATTTTATACGTTATTTTATTTATGAATACATGCGTTAAGGACTCATTTAAAAATAAATTCGTATTTTGATGAGTCGATGTATCCCGCCGGCTGCGTTGCCCGGCGGTTAAACAGACCGGCTATTCGCTTTTTTTGCGCCTTGCCGGACAGACGCCTCAACACCTGAAAATATAAAGTTATTCTATCGTAGTCCCTTATATAATCAAGGATGGATTTCCATGGCGGGTGGTTTATCAAATCAGAAAAAGGATCGTGGCCGTTTGGCGGATGAAGAAATAAACGAAATATTTATTTGGGACAACAATAGAAAAGTATCCTGGATGGAGTGTGGAGATCCCGAAGGGTTTCCGGTTTTTTTTGCCCATGGCTGCCCCGGTTCCCGGTTTGAAATTCTTTTCCTGGATGAAAAGGCCCGGCAGCATGGTTTTCGGGTCATCGTTTTTGAGCGTCCGGGGTTTGGGCAGTCAGACTTAATTAATGGGTATTCATTGCTCGTGTTTGCCCAAGATCTTGAAAAAATGGCCAATGCGCTCAGGATCGAAAAATTCGGGCTTATCGGCTGGTCAAGCGGGGGGCCGCCGGTTCTTGCGGCCGCCTATCATATGCCCAAACGGGCGGCATTTGTTTTCTCGCTTTCCGGGTACACGGATTTTGGGATATTTGAAGATGCAAAACACCTGATGGCCGAACATACGCTTTATGGCCCGAAACTTTTTGATACCCTCCCCAAGTTGTTCAACCGTGTGATGAAAATAGTCCGCTGGACAGACCTGCATTTACCGAATTTTTATTTTAAACTGGCCAAAGAGGAAATGTGTCTTCCGGACAAAAAAATATTACAAGACCCCCTGGTTGCCGACCTGTTTGTTCGCGATCAGGAGGAGTCCATGATCGCCGGTACCCGCCAGATTTTACAAGATTTGGTCACCCAGTGGGAACCCTGGGCGTTTGATATAAAACAGATTAGGGTGGCGGCATATATCTTTCAGGGGATGCGGGATTCTTTTGTCCCCTGGCAGTTTGCGCAGCACCTGGCCGACACGATTCCGCATGCAAAATTGTATTTATACAAAGACAGAGGTCACTTATTTATCATGGAACCCTCTTTTCAGGATGAGATGTTTCGCCTGGCAAAAAATGCGGTTAAACGGTTTGTGTAAATCAATCCGCTTAAGGCGCATGGAACAGGTAATCATAATATATACCGTTGAAAACAATGGCCTCAGATTACTATTTTTTCAATTCCTCTTTAACAGGAAAACCTGATAATCATGAACAAAACAAATTTGTACATTATTGACTGGTTATTGTCAGCTCACAGATCAATTGTAACGAAGACGTACCCTGAATTTGATTCGTTTCGACAGGCTTTTTATAGAGAATCAGATCCATGGGAAGCCCCGGTGGACAGGGCCATCGTTGGTGGATTTATTGCAGACTGCATTGCCTTTGCGTTTGCGGCAGGCTACACTTCCGCCATGCAGTGCCTTGTTCCGGTTCTCCCGAAAAATGCGATAACCTGTTTTTGTATTACAGAGGCGGGGGGCGGGCATCCCCGGGCTATCAAATCACAACTTGTGGTTTCAGGTAAGGGTGCCGATTTAGAGAAAAATTTTACGTTAAATGGTAAAAAAAAATTTATCACCTGTGTAAACGAAGCGGACCTTTTTCTGGTGGCGGCATCAGACGGGATCAAGGAAGATGGCAAAAATAGTATCCGGATGATGCTGATAAACAGCAAAGCACCGGGGATCAGGATTGTGCCCATGAAAGACCTCCAACTGGTACCGGAAATCAGTCATTGTGAATTAATATTTACTGATGTTAACATTTCTGAGGTGGATTTGCTTCCGGGTGACGGTTATATAGATTATATCAAGCCGTTTCGAACAATTGAGGATCTGCATATATCTGCCGGTATCCTGGGATATTTATTCAAAAATGCTTGCAAATATGACTGGGGTCGGGATATTCAGGAACGTATTCTGGGTAATGTTGTATCTGTCAGAACCCTTGCATTAAGCAGTCCTACTGCGTCTGAAGTTCATATTGTCATTGGCGATGTGTTAAAACAAATAAAAGAATTATTTAAGGTTCTTGAACCTTTTTGGGAACAGGTTGGTGGAGAAGCACAAAAAGCCTGGGACAGGGATAAAATACTTATGGATATTGCTGATAAGGCACGGACCCGGCGTTTGCAGACCGCATGGGAATTTTATGAAGAAAGGAACATATGATGACATTCCATGCCATCCGAATTGAGGTAAACGACGAGAAAATAGGGATACTTACATTAAACCGACCCGATAAGCGCAATGCCCTCTCCATTCAATTGCGGCAGGAAGTATCCGAATGTTAGAAATCCTGGGAGAATTCGCAGGAAGTGGGCGTTGTGATCATTACCGGTTCCGGGGCAACATTTACTGCGGGATTTGACTTAAAAGAATTCAGTCAGCCAGAGCTTATGGAAGATGTGTTTAATTCATCTTCCAGATATCACCGGGATGTCTAGAATTTTTCAAAGCCGACCATTGCCGAGGTAAACGGTCCGGCTTTAGGCGGCGGGTTTGACCTTGCGATCCTTTGTGATTTAAGAATTTGTTCTGAATCATCTCTTTTCGGACACCCTGAAATCAAATTCGGGGCACCGTCTCTTTTTACACCCCTTCGATGGATTGTGGGTGATGGTCTGGCACGGGACCTTTGCCTGACCGGCAGAAGGATCGATGCGAATGAAGCGCATCGCATCGGGCTGGTGAGTGAAATAGCCGGTGATGGGAACTTAATGGATCGTGCCATGCAAATCGCGAAGATTATTCTTGAGGCCCCTCTTGCCACCCTTCAATATACAAAAGGGTATATTGCGGGAAATTCAGGTAAAGGGTTCGAAGAATCGTTTGCCATTGAGCATGACAAAGCATTTCAAGAGTTTTTTACGAGAGCATCAAGAGCCGATATGATCCCATTATCCCTGATGGCGGTCACCCATTTTAATTCCGCATTTCATAAACCGATCATCACGATAATAATGACATCCCGGTCAATGCATCCATATCAATAGCATCAATACGGTACCCTTTTTTGAAAAGTGTATCGCAGGCATCAACAATTTGCCGGTCATACCATTTCCCCGCCTGACTGCTTATCGACGACAATGCTTCCTTTAAAGAATAGACCATGAAAAGCTTTTTACGAAGCTATCAAATAATTAATACATGAATATCTTGATAGCAACGATAGAAAATCAACTCATTTTTATACGGGTGATCTCTTTTTTATTTCTCTTCGGTTGTCCGTGTTTTTCTTGCCTGAATTTTCAATTGTTATTTAACCCTGTTCCGGTTATATTTTTGTGGACTTTTATATTGACAAACTTGTAAAAAGTCGGATTTTGATGGCAAAGAATTTGGACTTTTTGCGAAGCCATCATATATAGATTCAATACGGCTTGAAATGAATGCCCCAAAAATTATGTGAAAGGAAAGTCAAATCCTACTGTTAACGTTTGCGCTTGTCCCGTTATCCCTGTTTATCGGAATTGCCGCCAGTGCCATCGGTTTTACCGCCTGGCCGCTAATCGTACCGATTTTATTCATTCTTTGTGGTTTTGATCTGTACCTGACCCTGTTTTCCAGTCTGCTGGTAGACTGCGGCAATGCCCTGATCATGACGCTGATTGCCGCAAAGCATCGCCAGATCGATATTCGGCGTGGGCTCTTGCTGGCTGTTTTTGCCCTTATCTGGATTACCGGGGGCATTGTGCTTGGAAAAGTATTTATTCCGGAAAATCAAGATTTTTTCAAAGGCTCCGCAGGTATTATTACAATTATTATCGGGATTTTATTTGTCATCAAAGGTGTAAAAAGTAAAATTACCGGGGACAATCCTGGAACAGTAAAAGAAGACAGCCGTCCGGATGCACTGAATAAAACAGATGATGGGGAACGCCGACATTTTCTGATTTACGTCGGCGTGGCACTCATGGCATTCCATATTGGATTTCTTGGCATCGGGGGCGGAATGGGGTATGCCATTTCCCTGATGCTGTTTTTATCCTACCCGATTTTAAAAGCCACCGGCACGGCCATGTTGATGACATTCTGTTCCACTTTGTTTGCTGCCGGTTGTATGTTTTTACAGATCCCGGACACCGCTTTCCCCGACGTGGATGCGCAGTTGTTGATTTCTATGATGGTCGGACTGTCCATGATCGGAACCGCAGTGGGCGCCAAAATTGCGTATTCGCTGACCGAACGCCAAATTAGTTTTTTAATTGGCGGGGTTGTGACTTTTGCCGGTTTGCTGGCAACCATACAAAAATGGATGTTGCAATTTATTTAGTTTTTCCAATTCTTTTTTCAGGTGTGAGCGAAAGTTAGTTCTGTCAGATTCTATTTTTTCAGCAAAAAATGCAAAAAAGATATCCCGAAGATCAATAAAT
>CAZQLG010000080.1:0-10373 GCA_964594105.1 uncultured Desulfococcus sp.
TAAAATTGATAAAAATATGCCCTCTATAGTGTCTTAGGCTATACTTTTTGGGGGGGCAAATGACCTGTTTAAGGAAAAGCTAAAAAAATGCCACGGGCAAAACGATATTACATACCGGGGTGTGTATGGCACATAACACACCGCTGTCATAAACAGGAATTTTTGCTAAAATTCGCCAGAGACCGAAATCGATGGTTGGAATTGCTTTTTCAGGCGAAACAGAGATATGGCCTGGTGGTCCTGAATTATATTGTTACGTCAAATCACATCCACCTGCTGGTATCAGATGATGGTGATCGGGAGACGATACCAGATGTTGGCTGGACAAACCGGACAGGAGTATAACCGGCGAAAGAAACGCAAGGGGGCCTATTGGGAGGATCGATATCATGCTACGGCCATCGAGAGCGGTATGCACTTGTTTACGTGTATAATATATATCGACATGAATATGGTACGTACAGGGGTTGTGCCTCATCCTTCAGAATGGGCATGGAGCGGATTTAACGAAATTCAAAACCAAAAACAACGCTATGCTATTATAAATTACAAGCGTTTGTCTGAACTACTCGGGGTTGGTTCAACATCGCAGCTTAGAGAGAAGCATGCAATGTGGATAGAAGAAGCCCTAAAAGCAGACAGGCACGAGCGTGACCGAAAATGGTCACAAGCCATTGCCGTTGGCAGCCAAGGGTATATTGATAACATTAAAAAGGAACTGGGGATAAAGGTTGTGTACCGGAAAACAACTCGAGTCGATAAAGGCTTTATGATCCGAGAGGATGTGCTTCCTTACAATGCTGATTTGCCCCCCCAAAGTAAACGGCTAAGCCAAAACAATAGCCATTTTTGGAGTGTTTATCAATAAATAACTATTTGTTATGGCGGCCCGACCCGATTTTCCCGGTGAATTAAAACATTAAAACTTGGATGACTTAATCCATAATTCAAGCTTTGACAATAACGTCCTTTTTGATGCTGAAAAGAGCGATATAGCCCCTAAAAATACCCATTATTGGAGTGTGGATGCTTGATATCAAATAGATTAGCGTGGTCCGACCCCGGACGTAATAGGAACGAAACGTTGTCATAGCCCCACATAGCGGAACAGGTCAGAACTATTTCATCTTATTAATATTTTAGTAATACTTTTCCATTCTTCTCCAGTTAAAGATGATTTCTCTGGTTTTAGATTATCCCAATCTGAGTTTTGTAATTCACGAATAATGTTCCGTATATTGTTTAAAGAATAAGAAGAAATATCCTTTTCAATAATTTGTGAAAGAGAACCGGAAAGCTCTCGGGGAACACCAACCATTCTTAAAGCCAAGGATTTTTCGTTATCTACACCATAATAAGCAAAGGATGGAACATAGGTATCTTTTATGTCTATTTCATTTCCTTTTACAATCCCTTCTAATGCACTTAAGCCCCATGATGATTTGAACCTGATATCATTCATTTTTTGCACAAAATCATTTATTCTTTCATTGTCATCAGATTTTGAAGCGTAATATGGATGGATTTTTGATATGGTATCAAGTTTTGCGCCCTTGACCCAGGCAATAAGAATTTGAGCGATAATTTCAGGATTGAATTGGGATTGATCAGACTCTGAGCCTATCTTTGTCTCCCTTAAGGCTGCAATAACTTTAATTTTATCAGTTAAATTATCTAAATTATTATTATCAAAAATATTTTTCGGGTGCCAACTCTCTAAATCAGCAATATTGGGGTTCGATGATTTTTCTCTCATGACCTTCAACACCGAAGGAACCGAAAATCCAGTTTTGTCTGCAAAAGGTAAAACCCCCGTATTCAAACCATATTCTCTCTGAAGATACAGGTAAATAGCTTTGCATACTCGGATAAATTTTTCTTTATCATCAGAAGAATTCAATAAATAATATTCGAAGCTATCCTTGAATAAATCCTCAATTTCACTGGCATATGCTTCATGCCCTCCGACAGAAATAAGATGAACAAAATATTGAATCAACGGAGAAAGAGATTGGTTATAATCTTTAAATAAATCATTGATCTGATTATTTTGTGCAAGATTAATTATTCTATCTGCATTAACAAACAACTCTGCCAAAACACTGACTAACTCATTAGCACTCTCTTGGATTAAATTTTTTGCAGTTTCTTTGTTTGCGTTGCTATTAAATGGTAAAATAATTTTCCCATAGTTATCTATCAGTGTTCGTCCCGCCCTTCCTGCTATATTCCAAAAATCATTAGGCGATAGTTTGCCATTACGTCCTTTACGATAATCATCAAAAAATATAGAAGAAATTGGGAAATTAACACCTTCGGCAACAGTGGTGGTCGAACATACATGGCTGATTTGTTTATTTCTAATCAAGTGCTCAAGCAATAATTTGGTCTCATCAGAAAGTCCGGCATGATGTGTGCAAATTCCTTTTTTCAGAACTCTTGTTAAGGTTGTTTCTCTCCCTATTTCATCATCAATAAACTTTCGAACCAAATGAACATCTTTAGAAACTTCTTTATCCGGCGTATGCTCATAAATAAAGTCTGCGCGATTATTTGCACTCTTTTTCCCCCAACACAAAATTAATTGTGCCTTATCTTTTTGAACAAAATGATTAATTGAAAATTCTAGTATTTGATTTTTTTTGCCAGAGCTTGATAAACTTACAGGATTAACAAAATGACCGCTTTGCGATACAGTATATTCGGAGTATGGTGAGTTAAGGATTTCATATTTTATATTATTGATTTTTTTTGTTTTATGGTAATCTATTCCAATAAGCATCTTCTCTGCAGGTTTCCAGTCAATGCTGATTGAATTGCCACCACCAAGCCATTCAGAAAGAGTATTCCCCGCATTTTTAATAAACGGTGAAAGTAACATAAATTTAGCAGTAGACCGTTCTCTTCTAAGAAGTGTCAGCAACAATTCAAGCTTTGCCCCTCGTTCCCCGTTTTGGATGGTATGAGCTTCATCAACGACAAAGAGAGACACGTCATCTACTGATGAATGTTGTCTGCGGATTAATAAATCCAGTTTTTCCGGAGTTGAAATTAAAACATCTATTTCTTCACTACTCAAAAAAGTATCTTCATTGGGGTCGATTTCAATTGCTGATGTTGTTTTCTCGATAGTAAGCTCTACTCCCTCAAGATCGGATTTTAAATCATAATAAACCTGATTTACCAAAGCCCGGGAAGGAACAATATAAATAATTTTAGCATCAGGCCTCAAAGCTTTTGTCACAAGAATATTAAATTCAGCAAGCAAACTTTTACCAGCACTTGTAGGCATTTGAAGCACAGTAACATTTGAGACAACATCTAAAAGATTTTTATCTAACGCCTCTCGTTGAGACGGAAGCAAATCAATCATCCCTAGTTCTGCTTTGATTTTACAAAGTCTCTTTATTCTATCGTTAAAAGATGTTTTTGCCCAAATGGAATTTTCACAGATTGTTTTTAAAGAGGTTTTAATTATTGAAACAATACTTTGAAGACGAGGTTCCATATGTAAAAGTTTTTTTGCGACATCCGCATGTTGACGGATTTCTGCATCAATTCGTTTTTTATAGTCATAGCCTGTTGTGAGATAATTTGCCGTTTCTACAATTGTTTTTGATAAATGATATAAGCCCAATAAGGAATATGCATGGATGACTTCTTCACGATATTCATATTTTTCAAGATACTCTTTTTCAAAAGTGGATTGCTCCTGTTTGAGATCTTCAATAAGAGCTATGGCTTTACGAATATCTTCAAAACCATTCTTTTTTCGTGATAAAAAAACAAAGGCATTTAAAATTTTATTAAGGATTCTCTCTTTCCAGGTATCTGATTGGCTATTTAATGAGTTTTCTGAATACTCGAGTAAATCAATTCTAATATTGATAATTTTATCGTTTTGAATAGAAATTGCAGAAAGATAAAAATAATATAGTAATTCGTTGTCTATGCCATCTATGCCGCAAATTTTTGCGAATTGCTGTACTTGTTCGGGGTCGGTAATTGTTAGGGATTTTAAGAGTAAATATGCTGTCTTTAACCTGTCGTTAGATGATTCTTCTAAAGAAAAACAATGATTAATAAGGAGGAAAGCAAGCCTTATCACCTTTTGATTATCATAATGAGCATCTGTATCTTTATAAACCTGTGACAATAAAACACGTTTTTCGCTATCAGAAAGAAGCGTTTGAATTTCATTATCATCAAGTAACTGATCCAATAAAATACTCATTTAATAAGTTCCTGAACTTTCTCATAAAACAGCTGAACGGTTTGTTCAATCTCTTTTCCCGTGAATGACAATATTGAAAAATGAATTATATTTGGATTGAAATCCTCAGAATTTGATTTTATTTTACCAAAATCATTTGCAGAATCTACACAAGTAAAATCACGAATCATAGTACATCCAAATGTGATAGAATATGCTTCTGTTTTTTCAGAATCTATATATAAAATTGCAAGCCCAATTATCTCTGCATTTTTAGCATCAAGCCTTTTACAATAATCAGATAACCTTCTGACAACTACATCTAAATTATCATTGTATTTCTTTTGTGTTGCGTAAATTGAATCATCTGTCTTATCGACAACTGCGGGAGGACTCTTCTTTTGGGCCGACACCTTTGCTTCTCCAAGCAAGATATCAATTTCACTATCATTTATTTTATATCCTATTGCATCCAACCCTCTGCCAGGCATATCGTCCCGTTCTCTGTATGTAATATTTTTAAGAGGAATAACATATCGAACATTTTCATCGAGTTTTTCCTCAAAATAATAGGTCATTAGGAGTTCACCCAAATCGCTACGGTAAATATCCTGTAAAACAGAGGGCGTTTTGCCCTCTTCTCTTTTAAAGTCGTGGGCTACTGAATTTGTGTTAATAATCCCTTCAAGCAAAGACGTATCAAAGCCGCTGTTTTTAAACATCTGATTATTGCTTAATGAAGATAAGTCTGAGTTAGCTTGGCTACGCTGCTCAATATATTTACGGGCAAATTTATCAATAAACGAATCCATTACATTAATATCATGCTTTAGATAAATATTCTGGTTATTCAGGTTTGCCATCACTCAACCTCGTTGATTCCTTCTTCTAATTTGTTTTAAATGTTATCAGATATTTTAAGAATTTTCATTCCTGGATTTTGCCCAATAAAAACAGAGGGCATTCAAGCAAAAAAGTTTTTTTTGATTCCCATATACATAACAAATAGAGTTTTATACTTCACCCTAATGCTGAGTAAAATTGCATGTAACGTTTTTCCAGCACCAGTCATTATTTTTATATCTGTAACATTGCGATCCTGAAAAAAAGGATATTAAACTGAACCCAGCTTGATAATTTTGTAATAACTTTCTAAAATTATGAGGATTATATAGTGTTCAATCGCATCTGGCAAGGGTTAAGCATAGGTTGCTGCTGGCTGCGTTGGTAAATCCCAAACAGAATTCATCGGGTCGGGGTTTGAATTGTGAATTAAAACATTGAAACTTGGATGACTTAATCCATAATTCAAGCTTTGACAATAACGTCCTTTTTGATGCTGAAAAGAGCGATATAGCCCCTAAAAATACCCATTATTGGAGTGTGGATGCTTGATATCAATTAGATTAGCGTGGTCCGACCCCGGACGTACGTTTCAACCACTATATTGGGTTCCATTAAACATTTAAGGCCTAAAAGAATATTTAATTGATATGAGAATGGAACACGGCTATCAATTTTTGGAGTGCGGGATTTTGCGGGAATTGGTTCCGTTCTTCGGATTGACGTGGTTTCCATCATGGCAAATTTTATTTTCGGTATGATCGTTGAAAGATTGTTGATGAAGAAAACCTGCACGATAGAGCATTAAGTGCATTTCGATCTGGTTGGTGATGGCTGTGATCAGAATGTTTTGTTTTTCTGAAAGCTCGATAGTCGGCAATATACAAATTGTCAGAAAATCAAGATTTTTTTGGCACGAACCGATCTTTCTCAATCCTTCGACATGGCGATCTTCGAGGATCTCTCGATTCCCAATGGTAGACGATGGAAGAACCGCTTTTGGGCGCACGATGGAGTACTCCTTGATTGTTCGGCCGTTGTATCGATTAATCATCCGGATAACAACCCATGGGGTCCCAGCAACGGTCATGGCTTTGGTGGTCAAATGATGAATGAATTGCTTGAATTCTTTTTTGGTCTGCGGGTAGTGCTCTACGCCACTAAAAATGGATTGAATTTCCTTTAATTCAAAGTTGACAGTGCCAATATAGCTGAATGCTTCAGTCAGTCGCGATATCAGTCTGGATTTCTCATCGCCGGCCTGGCCCGCTGCGCGCTCGTGGTTTTTTATCATGATTTTGAAGCCTCTTAGGATAAAAAAGGAAATTCCGAACAGGATAACGATCAGTGAAGATTCAAGGATTTCTTCTTCGATGAGGAATTCCTGGGTTACGTGTAATCCATGCTGAATGACCAACGGGATTGCGATTACGGACAGCAGCAGAAAAATTAGAGCCCCAAGATAAAAAACAATGAGGAATTTAAGTTTTTGAACATTCTTCATAAAGAGTCCCACGCTCCTAAATTATTTGCTCGATGACCCTGTGTCAGGAAGTAGGGGTTTGAAGTCCAACGGAACGAAAACGTACGATAAGGCAAACCAGCTAATTCAAAAAGAACACCATGTAATAATTTGTAAATAGATGTAGCAGTTATAAATTGGATATTTGAACCTTGGACAGAATTTCTTCAACCTCCATGTGATTCCGCACGATGCGGGTGATGATCTGTTTGTTTGATGGCAACTATGGTTCGAATGGAAAAAACCCGCAGGGCGTCAGATACAGAAAGGGTCCTTTCCGCGGAATCGTTCCGTTCCGTGAAGATTTACTTGTTTTCCGTGGTTATTTATAAAATCAAAATAACAAAGCAATAAATCCATAAATTATATTCTGCATGAAGTCTATCAATGGATACATCATTCCTGTAAACAGCATAAAAGCAATGATAAAGAACCCATAAGGTTCAATCCGGGCAAAGCTTCTTTGCGCGTCATCTGGAAGAAGCTTCATAAGAACCTTTGAACCATCCAAAGGAGGGATAGGGATTAAGTTAAAAGCTCCCAAAATAATATTAATCCTTGCCACGGTTATCAGTGTGGGTGAAAAAACCGGGTGAGTTGCGATAAATTGAAACTGCAATAAAAACATTGCGATAATGGCTAAAAGTATATTTGTTACGCATCCGGCTAATGAAACAGCAATAAATCCAAACTTTGTATTTTTTAGTCTGTAATAATTTACCGGGACCGGCTTAGCCCATCCAAAACCCACCAGAAAAAGCATTAACGTCCCGACCGGGTCGAGATGGTCCATAGGATTAAGCGATAATCTTCCAGCATCTTTCGCAGTATTATCCCCAAACCATGACGCAACCAATCCATGAGCCAATTCGTGAAAAATAACAGAATAAAGCAATGGAAAAGCCAACAGAATAAATGCCGCCGGATTATTTATTAAAAGTGAAAGTAACCCCATCATTATCCTTTCTTTTTACTTTTTTCAGCAGACATTTTCATAAATGTTTTTTCAGAATGGAATCTCGCATATGATTCATTTTTCCCTCAGTCTTGCTTGCCTTGGGATACATACGGCTAAATATTCCCGGGCCCTTTCCATAAACGATTTCCCGAAATCGACGACTCTGGTCACCTATTCGTTTCATGCTTTTCAGAGCCGAGCCTTTAATCTTGTCCATATCTTCACGAAGTGACATAATATTCTCCTGTTAAAATCACTCATCCATCTCTATACCTCATGCTCTTCTGCCAAGACGTTAAGATGATCAATGAGCCGTTGCAGGTGATTTTTTAAATGCCTCGTATCTTTTTTAAACATTTTTTTAACGTGATTTTGACCTTTCAGATCCTTTAAAAAGGATTCTGCATCATTTAAGACATGTTCCATATCATTATGTAATTGTTTGATATCTTTTTCTTCACTATTCATTGGTTTCTCCATATGACATTTTTAGTTACTTTTCTTTTTCTGCATCTCCTTTAAACAACCTGTAGAAGGAAATGACCTGCTGCCCGGCAGAAAGTATGGCGGAGCAGGTCATCCCCGACCCCAATCGGATATAATAACTCACATACTAACAGTGATGTACAGCCACCTCGGCGATATTCAACGGATCAATCATTTCTTTGGCCCTGGCTACTTCATCTGCCGTTCCATGGGCCACTACAAGATATTTATCTACCTTAAGTGCGGTTTCATAATCCAGGACACTGTTTTTTGGAATTCCAATACTGTAAAGCCCTGCGCCAACAGCGCTCAGACTACCAACAGCAAAGGCCCCCTCCAGACCTCCCACGATGGAAGCTACCAGCGGGCCACCGACCATAATGGGGCCAATACCAGGGATGAAAAAAAAGGCGGAGCCAAAGAGGAGTCCCCAAAGACCACCCCAGAATGCGCCGTGTTTACCCCATTTTTTCATTCGGTCTCCCGTTGTATAATAGCCGGCAACATCTTCTTCACTATGGTATCCTTTACCAACAATGGACAATTTTTTCATGTCATAACCGGATTATTGTAATTCCTTGATAACCTGTTCAGCCTCTGTATGTGTGTTGCAAATCGTAACCGCTGCATTTTTCTCTGACATTTTCTTTCTCCTTTTTTAAGTTTTATTACGTTGTGAGGTATTCCCCGATATTAATAAAATTCGTGGTTTCTATAAGTCGCGAATCAATTGTCTCAAGTCGCTTATAACCTCGTTATAATGAGCATTCGCTGCCTCTTTATTGTCGGATACGTCTGCTGCCCAGGTTACACAGATGATTCTTTATTTTGACCTGATTAAACCCTGTTCAAAACAGGGGCTCCTTTATTTATTTATCAAAAATTCAGGTTAGCTGTTTTATCGGTACATAAAGAGAATAAGCATGTAAGATAAGAGGAAGGTTAAAAAAGAATTAGAATTTTTTTATTATTTAAAATTATTCTAATTTCAGACATTTTTCTATTTGCCCACCAGGACCAGCGGGGGCATTTTATGTTGAGTATGTCAGCCTAAGACCTGACACCTTATATTAAAACAGGTAATTCGCGGGATAAAAATATAGCAATGTGTTCATTGGGCCTATTTAATAAAATATACTTATAATATTGCTTTACAAACTTATAATATAAGATTAGGTTGTGGTGTGAAGTCTATTAAATGGCGTCCAAAAGCGCTCAGACAAATCAGAAAAATTAAAGATCAGCAAACGAAAGAGACGATTTTTGATGCTGTCAGCAACCTGAAGGATTTTCCAAATTGCCCGAATATAAAGAAGCTGAAAACCAGAGAAGAATACAGACTTCGCGTTGGCCGCTGGAGAGTATTTTTCACGGAATCACTTGAAATTCTTTATATAGAAGAGGTTAAGAAAAGAGATGAAAACACCTACTAATGTTCAGTATATTGAACAAAACGGGAAGCCTGCATTTGTGGTCATTCCCTATGATGATTACATAAAATTGCTGCCTACCGAAGATGTTGCTATTCCGCATGAGGTTGTCGGACTTGTTATAAAAAAAGGTATGAATCTTGTAAAAGCATGGCGGACACATCTTGGCATGACACAATCAGAGGTCGCTAAGAAAGCCGGTATTAGTCAGGCAGCACTATCCCAGATGGAAAAGACTGACAATCCTTTAAGGGGAGCTACGCTTGAAAAATTGGCAATCGCTATGGGTTTGTCGATAGAGCAACTTAAAGACTGAGGATCAGCGTGGCATTTAGGGCTTTTTCACATGAAGTTGTGAAATTCCCGAAAATGTTTTAGATCAATGTGTATGAAATAAAAGACGACAGGTTGGGGTTATCATAACATGTTTGTCTTCTAATATCGGGTTTCCATTAAACATTTAGGGTGAATTCCCCACGATAAATTTCGCTTCATAAACCGTAGGTTTCTGTTCTTAAATGCCCCCGATAGTCCGATATCCGAGATTCAAGATAATACAGACGAATCGCCGGTTTTGAGTTGATCTTGATATCTGCCCCATTTGGACTGATATCTCAGAATGATGAATTGGAAAATTAAGAGATTACGCTTAATGGACTTTGCACGTATGGCATATTAACGGAACATTATACCAGATGAGTCAGAGGCAGACCCCGTCTTTCGGACCCCGTCTTTCGTTTTAATTTCAGAATTCGATTTGAAAGTTGTTTAAAAAAGGTCCTGGTCATACTGGGCAACCATCAGTGCCAACGGTTACGCCAGGCGCTGTGCCAGGGCATAAATCATTGATGTCAGAGACGCCATCTCCATCGGAATCCTGAGATAGCGGGCACCCATCAGCATCTACGTTAACGCCGGGAG
>CAZQLG010000081.1:0-10226 GCA_964594105.1 uncultured Desulfococcus sp.
CTGATATATGAAGATTGATCCGATAGAAATGTACAGCTTTCCAGAACTTAGGGTTTGTAAAATAATAACACGGCCATTTATTTTTCCGCCCCTGCTAAAGGCCGAGAACACAGGGCCTGTAGTGTGCCACAAGATGATTGGTGGCCTGTTATTTTATTCCGACCCTAAGTAAAGGTCGCTTGCTACAATGTGCACCACCAAAACCCAGTCCTCCATTGAAGAATACAATAGCAAATCGACAGCAATGCCACAAAAATCCCCTGTGTAGACTTCGATAATCGTGATAGCTATTTTTTTTGTTTTTTGAATTCACAAGAGGCCTTCAACTCGCCAGTGGGCCTTAGAAGATGTCTTGAAATCGCTTCTATGGCTGTATCATAATCGTCGGAAATAATCCTTCATGTTCTCCTCTGGGATACGGCTGGATGGTGTTAAATGACATGTTCTGGTTTTTCTGCGCATGTCCCTGGCCGCTGTTGTCGCTGCTGTTGAAGAAGGCGCCGTTGGCTTCCAGGATGTGATGAATTCGGTCCTGAAACGCGGAAACAAAGCGCTTCCCGCTGCCTTCAAAAAACATATTTCCCTTTGTGAACCGGGTCTTGATTTTTGACAAATCAGCAATGGAGATGCTGTTTACTTCAAGATCATCCTGGTTGGTCACCAGTCCCCATACGATGTGTCCCGATGGAATGGTCAGCGGTTCGGCAATATCAATAATGGTGTGGGGCATAATAATACTTTCTTTGTTGATGGACAGCCGGTTTCCCGGTTGTCCCCGGAGAAAGCTGTTGAATCCCACAAAAACATTTTTTCCCACATTGGCTTCAATAATTTTAGCGCCATGGGCCGTGACATTGTAGCCTTCCAGCCGGGAACTGATGATAAAACAGTTTTCCTGGACATTGGCCCCTTTGCCGAGAGATGCATTTTCAAGATAGGCCCGCTGGGAAACCAGGACATTTTCGCCGATATCCATTTTGGGTTTGATCACGGCATATCGATCCAGAGAGGCACTTTCCGGAACATTTAAGTGCGGTTCGAGGTTGACTACATCAAAGACCTTCTGGAAATCTTCCTTCCGGCTTTCGACGAAATCCATGAAAATGCCCTGAGGCTTTATCCCCGCTGAAAAATAGATATAATCCTTGAGTTTTTCTATGGGATAACGATACAGGAAATTGAATGCGCCGGGGCTTTGGACCCAAACAGTGCCGGGTTCAATATTTAAATGGCTGATTTCTCCGGCCTGAACATAGGAGAATGTTCCGATGATGCAGTCCCACATGGTGGTCAGGTCAACGGTCGAAAAGGGACCCAAAAAACAACCTGAAGAAGGGGAACCGTGGATATTGGCATAATGCGTGGATATCGTGTCCTTAATAAAGAATTTTTCCAGTGTTTCCGGGTCATGGGAAAAATTATGGATCAGTGTTTTGATAAATGCACTGTCTTCAATCACGATTTCTTCATCCCTGAAAATCGGAATTTTGAAATCTTTAAACTGGAATTTGTCCCCCTTTTTTTTTAGTTCATCGCCCCGGACATCGCACTTGTATAGCAGGGAATTGGAAACGCGGCATTGGCCCAGAAAATAACTCCCGGCCAGGCCGGAATGTTTGAACTGCAGGCTTAACGGATGGTCAGGGGCAATGCCATAAAATGCATAGAACTTGGTCATCTGGTTTTTGGGGATAAGATCCCAGACATATGGTTTAGCATCAAATTCAAGCTCCCGTAAATTAATATTGACCCTCTGGACAATTCGGATGAAAAGCTTTTCAAGTGCGTTCATAATATTTAAGTTTCCTTACCTACTTATTGATCATCAATACCACATTCTTTCATGGTGTGAAAAATCGCCGCAAAAACATCTGTTAACCTTAAAATACCCACAATATCATTGTTTCTGGTTACCAGCAGTGCCATATGAGAGCCGCGAACCAGTTGATGGATGGCGGTATTTAAAGAGGTGTCTTCTTCGACATACTCGCCTTCGGTCGGGGCGCGCATTAAATCTTCCACTTTTATTTGGGCACCTTTCTTACAAATATCGCTCAGGGGTTCACCCTGCATCAGATATTGTTCGTGAAGGCGCATGATAAATTGTGAACTGAAATTGAACTTGCTGATATCCTCAAATCTGTCAAATTTTTCATTTTTTGGCTCAAGGGCGCGCAACACATCCAGCTGCCCGACTTTGCCAATGACCTGGTTATTTTTATCCAGGATCAGAATCGCGCGGTGCCGGTATTTGTCATGATCATATTCTTCCTGGGCTTTTTCCAGGGCCAGATATGCTTCAAACAAAGTGGCCCCGACGGGAACCGTCGCGTATTCTGAAATGGGAACCATTAGATCTTTAATGAGAAATTTATTCACGATAAAACTCCGATTAAAGGTTATATACAGGTATCTATGCAATGCCGCAGCCTTGCACAATGATTTTGCTTCACATTCTAAATTATTAAGCAAAATAATATATCATTATCAAATTATAATATCAAACAAGCTGCAAAATGCAACGTTTCGATCTTTGCTGATAACTAAATGAGTATTTTTTTCTGGTTATCCACTTCGATTAAGTTGGTTTGAAATCATTCGATTACCCGTTAAAATAACACTGGATTCCCGACTACTCGGGAATGACAGAACACTTAATTATCACCAATTGCCCCGAAGTCGTCATACCCACGAAGGTGGGTATCCAGGAAATTAGAAGCTGCTCATATAATTTAAATTTATTAACTTAACTAAAATGGATAACCAGATATTTTTTTTAAAAAGGAAACTAATTCATTTTTTGACAAACTCGTAAAAAATCGAATTCCGATGGCAAAGAAAAAAGTTCCAAATTCGAGGCGCGCAAATCCTGAGTGATGATTAGTACTTAGCGTACTATGAAGAAGCGAGGGATGCAGCGCAACAAAGAATTTGGACTTTTTACGAAGCCATCATTTTTTGAGTGCCGGCCCGCAAAGGGAAATGTGGCGCGCGTGTTATCGTCGGATGCGGTTTTTCCGGTCATGGTATTCTTTGATGATGAACCGTTTGGTAAACTTGGGATGTGAAAGGTAGGGGCTGCTGTATTTTATAAATGTGTCAAGTAGGTCATTTAAAACAGTCTGTTTTTCCTTGTCATCAATGAAATTCCGCTCTTTTTTTGTTTCATATTCCACCGTGTCGCCCAAAATGTGCTTTATCTCATCTATCGGCGGCATCGCGGCATTGTTTTCCAAACTGATTTCATCAACCGAAATAAGTATCCGAGCGACAAGGTTGACCCGCCAGCGGTCACCGGCAATTTTTTTGGATGCGTCATAGATATTTAAGACCTGACCGTTATCCAGCGGGATTGATTTTATTAATTGTTCCATTGTAAATTCTTTCTAAAAGATTGATTAAAATAATGTCATCTGAACCGGCCCTTTTTTTTTCTTTACGGGGTGCAGGGTTTCATTTTTCAAGAGATTGTTTTCAATGTCGGCAATAAACGGGGAAATATCTCTGAACTCTGTTTTACCGTATATTGTGCGTTTTTTTGCCCGGGTGAAAAACAGATGCTCTTTTGCCCGGGTCATGGCCACGTAAAACAGGCGGCGCTCTTCATCTATATCACATGATGCCGCGTTTTTCCAGATAAAGGGAATCAGTCCGTTTTCGCATCCGGCGATGAAAACAACCGGAAACTCCAGGCCTTTGGCCGCATGAATCGTCATCAAGGACACCTTCTGACTTTTGGTGTCAAAAACATCCGGATCACTCTGCATGGCAGCGGTTTCTAGAAACTCGGACGTGTTTTCGCCAAACGGTTCAGCCACCCGGATGACATGATCAAAGGCCTCACGAACTTTTGGGTCTGATTTTAAGCGGTTTGCGGTTCGGGCTTGTTTTGAAAGATAGATCAGCTTATCTTTAACGGTCAGCCCGGAGATGTGCCGGGAAAAACCGGCAATAAATTTCAGCATTACATCCAGGCGGTGCCGGCCAGCACTGGTCAAGGCTTTAATCTTCAGCCTTTCTGCTTCCGCCATAAGCCCGCTTAACGGGTAACGGTTGTTATACCCCCATGCCTTGAGCGTTTCTAAATCCTGCTTTTCAATCCCATGATCAATGATGGCATTGACCCGCTCAAAATCAATGTAAGCGCCGTATCCTTCGATGATTTTCAGCAGCGAGAGAAGTTCCATTATCCCTTTTTTGCAGAAAGCGTTTTCCTTGCTTGCCGTTTGGCAGGGAATCCCGGCGTTGCTTAAAACTTCGGCAAGGACTTTCCCCTGCGCTTTTGTCCGGAAGAGAATCGCAAAATCCGAAAACGCCCGGTAGTCACCGTGAAGTGCGTCTGCTTTGTCTGGCGCATTCGGGCCGGTGTTAAAATCATCAAAATGAAATCCAGTGCCGCCCACCATTTGTTCAATGGTTTTACCCACGGCGACGGCTTCGGATTTTTCAGATTCAGCTTCAAGAATACTGATGGTTGCAAGCCCTGTGATGCTGGAATAAACGCGGCCGGAAAAATCGGTTAAGGCGAAATCGTTTAATGTGTGTTTTCGGATCAACTGGTGGGATGCTGTCAGAATGGTTTCGGTAGACCGGTAATTTTGGGTCAGGCGGATTTTCTCGGCAGATGGAAAATCCTTTGTGAATTTTTGAAAAAAGGATACGTCAGATCCCCGAAAACCATAGATGGACTGGTCCGGATCTCCGATTACGCTGATATTGCCGTTTTTCGGGGCCAGGGCTTTGATAATTTTGTACTGGCCAAAATTCAGGTCCTGGTATTCATCCACAAAAATATAGGCAAAACGGTTTTTGTAGAGATTTTTTGACGCTATATCCGATTCCAGAAGGCTGACGGTTTTAAAGATCAGATCTTCATAATCATAGAGGTGCTGAACGTCAAGCAGATGCTGATATGTTTCGTAAACCGCCTCGAAATTTTTTTCGTCGAGGCCGTCGGTAACCGGCCCCAGATCATCGGTGGGTTGCAGTAAATACTGTTTGGCGCAGACAATACGGTCAACGGCCATGTTTGTTTTTATGTCTAAATCGATGATGTGTTTTTTGACGCTACGGATGGCTTCGGCGACCAGTTTTTTTCGATCAAAATCGTCGATTACAGCATGGCCGTTGTCATGGTCATGATGAATCTCTTTTAAAAGTTTAAAACAAAACGCATGAAATGTCGTTGTAAGGGGCAGGGGTGTTTTGCTGTCCAGCATCCCGGCCAGGCGGTCTGCCATTTCCTTGGCCGCTTTATTGGTAAAGGTGACTGCCAGAATGTTTTCAGGGTTCACGCTTTTGTTTTTGATGAGATGGGCAATCCGGCAGGTCAGGGTCCGGGTTTTGCCGGTACCCGGTCCGGCGACAATCAGCAGCGGGCCTTTTTGGTGGGTTGCCGCTTTTAACTGGTTTTCATTTAAGCCAGCCAGTATGTCGGGTTCTTTATCCGACTCAGCGGTCTGTGTTTTATCTGTGTCTTTTTGTTTTTTAAGGACGGCTGTTTTTTTATCTGAAGATTGGCGGGGTGATTTTGTATCTTTTTTTTGGGGCGGCCCACTTTTTTTGGGGATTTGAAAAAGCGATTTTTGTCCGCTCAAGCGGTCTTTATCTTCTGGGTTTAAAACTTTGATTTGGCCGTATTCGCCGTCATAACCCGGGATAATTTTGACCTGTCCCGCGCGCATTCGCCGGACCGCTTCTCCCAGAAAAGGAACGGGCGCGGTGGCAATCTTTTCTATGGGCATGTCGTGCAGGATGGTCAGTTCCGGTCCCAGCGTTTCAAGCGCTTTATTGTAGTGATACGCGACTTTTTTGCTTTTCGGCCCCACACCCACAATTTCGGATATGATTTCAGCCAAAGGGATGACATGGTAATAGGGGTGTGTTTTTTCCGGTTTCCCGCCTTCATTCCGGGTGGCCAGTTCCGCGACCCGATGGAGCACGCCCAGGGTCATGGGTTTGCCGCATACCGGGCACAGGTCGTGATGCTGGTGGGATTTGTCAGGTGTCATATTGACATCACATTTTCGGTGGCCGTCATGATGATACTTTCCTTCTTCCGGGAAAAATTCGATGGTCCCTAAAAATTGTTTAGGGTCGCCGGTCTTCAGCGTGTTCTGTATGGCCGGATACGACAGGTCGGTGTCAAGCAGGTTGGCTTCCCGGCCGAGGTTGCGCGGGGAATGGGCATCTGAATTGGACACCAGAGTCATGCCGTCAATATTGCCCACCCGCCAGTTCATCGGCGGGTCAGATGACAGCCCGGTTTCAAGCGCGAAAATGTGCGGTGTCAGATCATCAAAACATTCTTCAATAGAATCAAAGCCGGATTTGGAACCAAACATGGAAAACCAGGGGGTCCAGATGTGCGCCGGGATCAGAAAACCGGCATCGGATGTTTCCAGCAGGATTTCCAGCAGGTCTCGGGCATCCAGGCCCAGGATCGGCCGGCCGTCGGATTTAATATTCCCGATTCGGTCCAGCCTGGCGTTAAATCGGGTGGCGGATGCGATGTCCGGGAGAAATACCAGGTTGTGGTTTTTACGGGTGGCCCCTGCTTTTTTATATATATTACTGATTTCACAGCTTAAGATAAATCGAATCGGTGCGATGTCGGTAAACGGCAGTTGTTTTTCGCATGCGGCTGCCAGTTCGTCTTTGAGTTTGAACAGTCCGGGCTCTGCCGGGACCAGGTTTTCGGAAATTTCCGCGATCCATCCCGGATGGGTAAAATCGCCGGTGCCGACCACGGTGATGCCTTTGATGCGGGCGGCTATATATAAATTTTCAAAATTAAGGCTTTTGGCGGTTGCCCTTGAAAATCGGGAATGAATGTGCAGGTCGGCAATAAATTTCATATGATCATCCTGATACGGTTGTACCTGAATTCTTATAAATTCAGGTTAATGCTGTCAATCGGGTAATGCCTGAAAAATTCAGGTAATACATAAAAACATATATTTTAGATCAATTCCAATCTTTTTTACAGGAAAAAATGCTTGCCTGTCGTCATCATAGACGTTAATGAGTGTTCTTACCTTTTTTTATTTTTACCCTTGTTTAGGAGCTGACGTTTATGGGCGTTTTATCTTCAAGTGTTTCAATTACACAATATCGTGTGGCAGGCAGCATCGAAAATTCATTTATGGAAACGGTGACAGATGCTTTAAAAAATAATACCATCCGGGAAATCGACAATGAGCCGGAGGATAAAAGTGTCGGCTGGACCGATTTTCAATCACCGTTCACGCCGGATTTTGAAGGGTCTTCATTCATGTACGGCACTCATCTGGTCTTTTCCCTGCGGATTGACAAGAAAACCATCCCTTCAAAAGTAATTGCCAAACATCTCAAAATGGCCATCAGCAAGCGTCTGGAAAAATCTGAGCGTGAGATACTGCACAAGAACGAAAAAAGTGAAATCAAGGATGAGGTATTGCGCCGCCTGTTTTTGCGCATGCCGGCCACACCGAATATGTATGATCTGATATGGAACTATGAACAAAAGATTCTGTGGTTTTTTACCAGTCTGAAGGCCGCTAACGAGGAGCTGGAAACGCTGTTCTCAAAATCATTCAAACTGTCGTTAATCCGGATGTTTCCGTATACGGCAGCAAGTCTGGCCTGTGGCCTTAAAGACGCACAGAAGGATCAACTGGAAAAACTTTCACCTACTACATTCTACAGGGGGCAGCATGCTTGATGTATCCGTAGCTTATAATCGGTATAAATTTCTCGGTCATGAATTTCTAACATGGCTGTGGTTTATGATTGAAACCGACAAGGAAAAACTCATGGATCCGGCAGCGGAACTTGATGATCTGTATATTGGGAACCGGGTGGTGCTGGAAAACAGTAGCCACAACCGGGATGAAGTTATTTCCATCAAAGGTGACGGCGCGGGGCTTGAAGAAGGGGTGATTGCCCTGCAGAAGGGCGCAAAGGTCACGGAGATCAATCTTGTGGTCAAAGCCGGAGAAAATGAATGGCGATTTAATGTAAAAGGCGAGAGCCTCAATATCGGGGGGCTGAAATCGCCGGAAACCGGCCGTGTGGAGCGGGTGGAAGATGTCGAAGGCGCGGTGCTTGAAAAGATTTACCTGTATGAAAAAGCGGTTGACCTGACCAATTATGGTTACCAGCAGTTTATCAAATCCAGGATCAGCCCGGAGTGGGAGCAGGTGGTGGTTAAAAATATTTCCAAGTGGATTCAGCAGTCAGCAAGGGAATAGCAAGGGAATAGCATGGGAACAGGTAGCAGGTTGAAAAATCGGTTGAATTATTTTTTTTTCGTTAATACGATACCAGCCGGTAATTTTCAATATGATCAATAAGATTATTTCCAATTCAGGCTATCGGCTGTTTTGATAAAGAAATTAAAAGGAGGAAGCTCATGAAGGATGTGGTAATTGTTTCTGCTTGTCGGACGGCAATCGGTGGTTTCGGCGGTACATTGAAAGACTTGAACAGCGCGACTCTGGCCAGTGTTGTGATGAAAGAGGCGGTGAATCGTGCGGGTATTGACCCGGCAATCATTGATGATGTCCGGTTTGGATGTTGCTTGGAGTCGAGCGACACGTTAAACGTCACCCGTGTAGGGGCGTTGCTGGCCGGTATTCCGGATTTTGTTCCGGCTGTCACCATCAATCGGGTTTGTATTTCCGGTATGGAAGCCATGCTTTCCGGCATGGCCATGATCCAGTCGGGTATGTCGGATATTGTCCTTGCCGGTGGTGTGGAACATATGTCCAGCGTCCCGTATGAAGTGCCGAAAGCCCGATGGGGCTGCCGGCTGCAGGACCAGGTGTTTGTCGATGCATTGATCCGGGCGCTTCATTGCGGTTCTTATGTGATGCCTCTGCCAAAAGACGGCCCGGTGGATTCTTCTCAGGCACCATATTCCATGTTTATCGGAAAACCTTACATCATGGGTCATACGGCGGAGTTTATCGCGCAAAAACATAACATCAGCCGGGAAGCAATGGATGAAGTGGCGTTAAGAAGCCATAACAATTCGGAACGGGCAACGCTTGAAGGTGATTTTAAAGATGAAATCGTTCCGGTTTCCGTACCCCGTCGCAAAAAAGATCCCCTGATTTTTGACAAAGATGAACACTTCCGACCGGGTATCACGATGGAAGACCTTCAGAGACTGCCGGCAGCATTTATTCCCAAAACCGGTAAAGTCACGGCCGGTAATTCCAGCGGTTTAAATGACGGCGCTACCGCCATGATCATCATGTCCGCAGATAAGGCTAAAGAGCTGGGATTAACGCCTTTGGCACGCATTAAGGCATCCGGCAAGGGCGCTTGCCACCCGGCGGTGATGGGGCTTTCCCCGGTGCCGGCGGTGAATGATCTGCTGAACAGAAGCGGAATGAAATTGGATGATTTTGAATTGATTGAACTGAATGAAGCGTTTGCCGCTCAATATCTGGGATGTGAAATTGAACTGGGCCTGAACCGGGAGATCACCAATGTAAACGGTTCCGGTATCGGGCTGGGCCATCCGGTGGGTTCTACCGGTGCCCGGGTTATCGTGAGCTTGCTTTATGCCATGAAAAATCGCGGAAAAAACCTTGGCATGGCGACGCTTTGTGGCGGCGGTGGTGTTTCCATGGCAACCGTGCTTGAAATTTTGTAATTCGTTTTTTATTTTTTCTTGAGGTCGTTTATACAGGCGGCAATGAATTGTTTCATTGCCGCCTGTTTTTTTGGGTGTTCCTGAACGAAAATGGATATTCGGTTTCAATCCTTGTTCTGATGGATTCTTGTCGGTAATTTTGAAATTTTGAGACCCGTCATCACCGAAATAAAATCTACCTTTCCAAAACATTACCAGCTAAAATCCTATTCCCATGCGCACTTTATAATTGATATTCCGCGATTTTCGAAAAATCAAATCAAGACCTCATAATATTCTCGAATCAAAGGTAAGAATTGCTTGGTATTTCTTGGCGTAATCACAACTTTTAATTATTTTCGTTACCCCAAGATGTAGTGAAATCGAGTTATTGGGAAAACAAGCACCGTTACAAAAAAATTATCGATATTCCACGCTTATAAACTTTTTTAAATACTGTCGTTTTCAACATGCATCAATGGGTTGCCCAAATAAACGCCAATAAATACGTATATGCGTATGATCAAAATTTGATAGAAATCTCACTTCTTAAACTAAAAGAACAACAATACCAAAATACACTCCCGTTCGGGAATATTTTTCT
>CAZQLG010000082.1:0-10104 GCA_964594105.1 uncultured Desulfococcus sp.
TGGAAAGAATCATCGGTTATTTTTTCATGTTTCACAGTGAAGCGGAAAATCATCTCCTGGAACAGCGATTCCAAAACTTTGGGATAAGCAAAAATTATGAAATCAATAAATAATCAAACTCAACTCACCCAATAAGGACACTAAACCAAAACATAAAATAAGACATTCATTATGAAAAAACGATTAAACCTGCCGGCATTTACGATCATTACACAGTTTATCATTGCATTAATGCTGCTGACATCCTGTAATGGTTCCAAAGACGAACAAACCATCGAAGTGATCAAACCGGTCAGATACCAGGAAATCACTTTTGCCTCCGGAAATACAGTGCGCAGTTTTTTGGGCACTGCCCGGTCGGACAAGGAAATCAACCTGAGCTTCAGAACCAGCGGCATTCTGACCACACTGAATATCAACGTCGGCCGAAAGGTATTAAAAGGAGATTTACTGGCTCAGCTGGATAATGCGGAAGCAATACTCTCACTTGAGCAGGCCATCGCATCAGAGAACAGTGCGAAATCGAATTTAAACACGGCCACATCCACTCTGGAACGAACCCGAACCCTTTACGAAAAAGGGAGCGCTTCTTTAAGTGACTATGAGAATGCAAAATCCAGTTACGCCAGCGCCGAAGCCAACTACGAATCAGCCTACCGCAGTGTTGATATCCGCAGAAAACAGGTGAGCTATGGCGTGATCTACGCACCGGCCACGGGTATTATTGCTTCCCGTCCAGTTGAGATCAACGAGAATGTAAGTGCTGGACAAGTGGTTGCGGTATTGAATGCAGGCAATAAAATGGAAGTGAGCTTGGGTGTCCCGGAAAATGTGATCAATCTTTTAAACAAAGACATGACGGTTGAAATTGCATTCACCGCATTAAAGAATAAGCGATATAAAGGATTCATCAACGAAATTGCCCCTTCACTGGATGCCAATACTTCAACCTATCCAATACGTGTTCGTATTTCCAGCCCAAGTCCGGAAATCAAATCCGGGATGGCTGCTAACGTGTTTTTCTCCTTTGCAGAAAAGACAGACTTAGAAGCACTGATCGCCCCTGTAGCTGCCGTTGGTGAAGACAGTGAAGGCAACTTTGTATTCCTGATTCAATCAGAAGACGGTCTCACAGGAACCGTAACAAAACATCATTTCACCATCGGTGAGCTCACTCCTAAAGGATTCATCATTAAGGAAGGTCTGGCCCTTGGTGACAGGGTGGCAACCGCTGGCCTGCAAACGCTGCTGGACGGCCAGAAAGTAAAACTGCAATAGTGATGGCGTCGTTAAAACTCCCATCTACTGCGTTGTAGCTGTTTTTCAGGCACTCAAAATACGACTTGTATGATTTCGAGCCTGAAAAACCACTACGCCTTGTACATGGAACTTTTACCTTAGCCATCTGGATACTTTTTACGAGACCATCAATAGCATGCACTAAAAAAGATTCAAAACTATGAACCTGACAAAATTTGCCATTGAAAAAAACCGGATTACCTTCACCCTGCTGGCTGTGGTCATCATTATGGGACTCAGCCTGTACAAGGCCCTGCCGCGCGACAGCATGCCGCTGTTCACAGTCAGAGTAGCCACCATTGTATCTGAATTCCCCGGTGCCGGTCCTGAAAGAGTAGAATTGCTGGTCACTGACAAGATCGAAAAAAAGGTTCAGGAAATCCCTGAGCTAAAAGAGATTAACAGCATGTCTCGTACCGGCTTATCCATCGTTACGGTTACTTTAAAAGATGAAGTGAATCCGGAAGATCTGCAAACCATCTGGGACCGGTTGCGCCGAAAGCTGGAAAGTATTGCCGGGCTGCCCGAAGGTGTGGTGCCGGATTTAGATGATGAAGACATCGGTGTTGTTTACGGCATTGTGGTCGGACTGATCTCTGACGGCTACAGCTACGCTGAAATGAAAGATTACGCAGATGACCTGCGTGATGATCTGATCAAACTCGACGCTGCCGCCAAAGTGGAGCTGGGTGGTGTTCAGGATGAACGTATCTTTGTGGAATTTGATAATTCCCAGCTCAAAGAGTATGAACTCACTTCCGCAAAGCTCCGGAATATCATTGCATCCACCAATATCCTGAATTCCGGGGGGCAGGTAAACCTTGAGGATGAACGTATCATCCTGGAACCCACCGGGAACTTCAATTCCCTGGAAGATATTCAGAAAACCCTGATTCCTGTGGGCGACGGCAGCCAGGTCGTTTACCTGAGTGATATCACCCGTGTTAAACAAAGATATGTTGAACCGGCGTCCTCTATTGTCCGGGTAAATGGCAAACCCGCTATTGCGCTTTCCATTTCACTGAAAGAAGGCGCCAATATTATCGGGTTAGGAGAAACAGTTGACCAGGTTCTTGCCAGATGGGCTCGCAAGCTGCCTGTCGGCCTGACAGCAGAACGCCTGTCTTCTATTGACAGCTATGTTGACCAGAGCATTAAAAATTTTATCAGCAACCTGATTCAGTCCATCATTATCGTCATGGTGGTTATGTTGGTTTTCCTGGGACTGCGGACCGGTATTGTCGTGGCTGCCCTGATCCCGATCGTAACAATAATGACCCTGATGATGATGGGCATGATTCACATGGGATTGAATCAGGTATCACTTGCCGCATTAATCATGGCCTTAGGAATGATGGTGGACAATGCCATTGTGGTGTCGGAATCCATTATGGTAAAAATGGAACATGGCATCGCAGGCAAGCAGGCAGCCGTCGAATCCTGTGATGAACTGCTGATACCCCTTTTGATTTCCACGCTTACCACATCCGCCGCGTTTCTCTCCTTCTTTCTGGCGGAATCGGCCATGGGGGACATCATGGGACCGATATTTGTGGTTATTACCATTGCCCTGCTTTCCTCATGGATTCTATCCATGACCATTATCACCCTGCTCTGTTATCTTTTCCTGAAGGTACAGCAGAAAGGGGCCCAAAAAGCTAAACTGATGGACCGGTTGTTTGATTCCATGAAGATGGGCTACCAGAAAATCATATTGCTGGCACTGCGATTTAAAAAAAGCATCATTTTCGGCATAATGGGTCTTTTTGTATTGTCTATTTTCGGTTTCAAACTCATACCCTTCATCTTCTTTCCCGACAGTGACCGGAATTTGATTACAATAGATATCAACCTGCCTTTGGGCACAAGGATTGAACGCACCCTAGAAGTGGTTGAAAATATAGAGCAGTATATAAGCCGTTCCCTGCAGGTCAATGAGAATCGTGACAAAGGCGTCCTTGACTGGTCCTCCTTTATTGGCAAAGGGCCTGAGTCTTATGATCTGGGGTATTCTCAGGATGAAGCCAATTCCAGCTACGCGCATATGCTGGTGAACACCTCATCATTTGAGGAAAACCAGCAGATGATTAATCTTCTGGATTCTTATTGTTTTAAAAATTTTCCCAATGCCGACATTAAAATCGGACCTTTGGGGGCCGGCGGCGGTGGAACCCCCATCGAAATATTTGTGTCGGGCGGCAACCCGGATGAGCTGGCAACCATTGCCGAACAAGTTAAAATCAAACTCAGCAGTTTTTCCGGAACAAAAAATGTCAAAGACGACTGGGGTCCGAAAAGTAAAAAATTTTTAATCAATATTGACCAGAACAAGGCACAGCTTGCCGGAATCTCCAATCAGGATATCGCTACCTCCATGCGCACTGTTCTGGATGGTTTTAAAACCGGTGAATATCGCGAAAATGATAAAACCATCCCCATCTTGATGAGAAGCGCTACTAGCAGCGAACAGTCCTTCCAGTCTCTGGAAACCATGAACGTTTACGCACAAAGTTCCGGCAGAAACGTCCCGCTTTCACAGATCGCCGATATTATTCCCCAATGGCAATACGCGAAAATCATGCGAAAAGATCTGATCCGCAGCATCAATATCTCCTCGGAACTGCGTGAAGGTGGGAATGCTTCGGTCATTATGAAAGCCATGCTTCCCTGGCTGGATGAACAAATGGCAAAATGGCCTGACGGATATCAATACGAACTGGGCGGAGACAGCAAGAACACCAGCGAAAACATGAGTGCGGTCATTCAATATTTGCCGGTGTCGGGATTTATCATTGTGCTGTTGCTAATCATTCAGTTTAATTCGGTCCGTAAAACCGTTATGGTGATCAGTACGATTCCGCTGGGCATCATCGGCGTGGTCATCGGCCTGATCCTCTTCCGCTCCTATTTCGGATTCATGGCTTTTTTAGGTATCATTTCACTTGCCGGCATCGTCATCAACAATGCCATCGTGCTCATTGACCGGATTGAAATTGAACTCAACGACCTGAAAAGGTCCGCCCAGGATGCCGTAATTATGGCCTGCCTGCAGCGCTTCCGGCCGATCCTGCTGACAACTTTCACCACATCGCTGGGGCTCATCCCCCTCTACCTGGGCGGCGGACTGATATGGGAACCCATGGCCATAACCATCATGATCGGCCTGCTGTTTGGAACCGTTATCACACTTGTGTTTATCCCTTCTATGTATAGCCTGCTATACAAGGTGGATTTCACTCAGTATGTATTCAACAGGGAACTGCTGACAGATTAATCGTTTTACGATACAAATCGAATTACTCCGGCACGTAACCAGAGGCTTGTATAAAGCGTTCCCTGTTGCTACAAATTCAATCTGATATTTTAATTTTTTAAAAAAGGAAAATTAGTGCAGGAAAATATTGAAAATAATGATGCATTTGCTTTTGACCGCCTGCCCGTTTCAGTTGAAGAGATTCAGACTTACACGCAAATGCATTTTCTGCAAAAAGAGATAAAAGGGCATTTTATAAAAAGATTATCCGTCTGGCTGATCATATCTTTTTTCAAACTCCTGCCTTACTGGCTCGCTTACCGCATCGGAACGTTCATCGGCAGAATCCTCTATTTCTTAAAAACAGGAAAACATGTTGCGTTAACAAATCTTGACATCGTATATGGCGACACCAAGTCGGCGGAGGGGAAAAAGGCCATTTACAGAGCCTCCCTGCTAAACTTTGGCCTTGTAGAAGATGGGGGGTCAAGTCTGCCCTTGACTCATTTGACAATAACTCCGGTCGTCATCATTAGCAGACTGGTGGCTGAAAACGACAACAATGCGAAATTTATTTGCAGTGAAGCTTATCGATAACTGTGGGCACCGCTACCAGTTATATTGAACTCAATGCCATTAACTTAAGAGGGTTCAATGTAGGGGAGGGGGTAAACCCCTCCCCTACGCATATGGCTTAAGTTGATGACATTGATATTGAACTTGGAGATTACACAATATGTTGGGGTAATGGGAATGCTCAAAAGTTGTGACCATAACAAGAGATGCCAGACCGTCTCGAACCTATGTATCAGAATATTATCAGAAAACGCGGCTATCGGGAGACATACCTATTAATTGACTTTTATCAGATAACTGATAAATAAATATTTATGCCAAAAATTGCCAGAATCCCAGCACCGGGCTATCCGCATCATATCACCCAGCGTGGGAATCGTCGTCAGCCGACTTTTTTTCAGATGATAATTATGAGCCTATATTGACTTAATGGCCGAATGGTGCGATCGTCATGGTATAGAGATTTGAACGTATTGCCTGATGCCCAACCACGTTCACATTGTTGCCGTTCCTAATAAAAAAGATAGTCTGCAGCGCGCGATCGGTGAAGCCCATCGGCGTTATACACGGATGATCAACTTCCGGGAAGGCTGGCGCGGTCACTTTTGGCAGGGCCGGTTTGCATCATATGTAATTGACATAAAATCTCTCTGCACCCCAGAAAAACATAAAAAACTTTTCATGGTGACGTGTCACCCCTGTATGAGAAAATAACTTGTCTATCATTTCAAAAAATTATGGACGCGTTCTTTGGAAGTCATAACTTATTGTACTTGTTAAAATAAAATGAAAAATCAAAACAGTCAATTATTACGGTTTCGCTCACTTATTTTCCTGATTCTGGCTTTTGCCTATCTTCTCGTCTATTTTCACCGGCTTTCCCTTTCGGTTGTGGCGGATAATATTATCAGGGAGTTTGACACGACCGCCAGCACAATAGGACTGCTTGGCGCCATATACTTTTATTGCTATGCGTTCATGCAACTGCCGGCCGGACTTCTTTCAGACTCTGTCGGCCCCAGGAAAACCGTTACTTTTTTTCTTCTGATCGCCGCCATCGGCAGTATTCTATTCGGCCTGTCGCCCAATATCGAAACCGCTTTTGCCGGACGGGTTCTGGTAGGTTTTGGCGTTTCCATGGTTTTTATCCCGACAATGAAAATTCTTTCCCAATGGTTTCTTCCGCAAGAATTTGCATTTATGGCAGGCATTCTGAATGCTGTCGGCGGGATCGGTGTTTTTGCCGCCACCGGCCTGCTTGCTTTTATGACCATCAATTTTGGCTGGCGACTGTCATTTGAAATCATTGGCGCATGCACGCTGCTTAATATGATTTTGTGCTGGATAGTTGTCCGGGACCGCCCTCAGGAAAAAGGATGGCCCGCTATTGACACCATTGACAATCAAAAAGCAGGTGCATTGATTGAAGATTCTCAAATTTCATTACCAGCGGGCGTTAAACGTGTGTTGTCGGAAAAATATTTCTGGCCGGTGGCTGGCTGGTTCTTTTTTGACTGCGGAATTTTCTTCGGTTTCGGGGCTTTGTGGGGCGGGCCTTTCCTGATGCACGTTTACAATTTATCGCAGGCTGAAACAGGAACCATTCTGAGCATGATCGCACTTGGAATGATTATCGGCAGTCCGTTGATCGGTCTGATATCAGACAAAATAATAAAAAGCAGAAAAATTCCTTTGATGATCTGCTCTCTTGTTTTAACAATCGATATTTCTCTGCTGTATTTCTTCCCATCAAATTTCACAATTTTGACGCTTTGTATAATTTTTTTCATATTTTCCGTCAGTTCTTCAGCAATCGTGGTCATCGGATTTACCACCATAAAAGAATTGTTTCCTGTTCAGATCGCCGGGACGTCAGTGGGCATCGTCAACCTGTTTCCGTTTCTCGGCGGCGCTGTTTTTATGCCTTTTCTGGGTAAAATTTTAGATGTATATCCCAAAGCCGAAAACGGTTCTTATTCTGTAGAAGGCTATGCAACCCTTCTGCTTGTTCTGTTGTTTGCTGCTTTAGCGGCATTGATCTGTACGCTGTTTATGAAAGAGACTTTCCCTGAATAAAAGAAAAGGGGCGCCATTCATGACACCCCTTTCAAAAACAACGAACGAATAATACGTAATTTTTTCAGAATCCCTGATAATTTCTACACCTGATACTTAGGGAACTGGAAAATATTAATATACCGGAATAGCGCCGCAATTTTTGTTCGTATTCAAGGCACGTCAACAGGCGCATAACGGGTTATGCAACTGTTGGCGCAACGAAGAAGACGGTCAAAAAGGCAAGCCAGTTTGGTATATTAATTTTTGGAAGTTCCCTTAAATGGCACTTTAACGGTCGCACGATACAATACGACTTTGCCATCCTCAATTTTCATGTCCATGATTCCGGCGTTTGGCGGCACCCAGCGTCTGCCTCAGATTATCGGCAAAACCAGAGCATTTACAGAAACATAAACCACTATATCTCACTGAATAAATGAAATTATTGAGATTTTCTGCATAGACTGTATAATACGGTATTTAATCACAACTGCATAGATATCTCAATAAACTCGGGCGTCCACACACAATAAAAATTAGATTTATTAAATGAGTGGGCTTTTTTTCTTCTTGGCATTTCGGCGTAAGCCTTTTATAAAATCCTTACGGATAAATCCCACCCGAACTTATTAAAATGTGACCAACGGTGCCCCTTTTAGTATAAAACGGAGATATAATGCCAACAGAGAAAAACGCAACAACGTATCGCCCCCAGTGGCGAACCAGCACTGGTTTTTTATTTGCCGCCATCGGATCAGCGGTGGGCCTTGGCAATATCTGGCGGTTTCCGTATATTGCCTATAAGAATGGGGGCGGTGCGTTTCTGATTCCCTATCTGGTGGCTCTGGTTACTGCCGGAATTCCGATTCTCATGCTCGAGTTTGCTCTGGGGCATCAAAAAAAAGGGTCTGCACCCAAAGCATTTTCCATGATCAACCGAAAGTATGAATGGGTTGGCTGGTGGTCTGTCATCTTTATTATGTTCGGCATTATGGCATATTACACAGTAGTGATTGGCTGGTGCTTTAATTATCTGTGTTTCTCATTTACCCAGTCATGGGGCAATGATCCCAACTCTTTTTTCTTTGATTCGTTTTTACACACCTCATCAGGGGTCTGGGACATGCAGGGCATGAACCCCATGATTCTTGCCGCTGTTGCCCTGATATGGTTCATCAACTGGGCCATTACCTTTCAAGGCCTTGAAAAAGGAATTGAACGGGCCGTAAAATTCATGATGCCGGTGTTATTCATCATCACAGCGATTATCGTGACATGGTCTTTATTCCTGGAAGGCGCGGGCAGCGGGATTAAATTATATCTGACACCGGATTTTTCCAAGATAACCAATGTGGATGTATGGGTGGCAGCTTACGGCCAAATCTTCTTTACCCTGTCACTTGGATTCGGCATTATGATTGTCTATGCATCGTATTTGCCGCAAAATGCCAATATTTTTAAAAGCAGCATTATCGTGGCCTGCACCAACAGTTTTTATGAAATATTTTCCGGATTTGGGGTATTTGCTGTTCTGGGATACATGGCATTCAAGCAGAGTGTGCCGATTCAGGATACCGTCACCAGCGGTATCGGCCTGGCGTTTGTCGCTTACCCCAAGGCCATTTCCATGCTTCCGTTCGGCACGGTCTTTGGCATTCTGTTTTTCTTTCTGCTGTGTCTTGCCGGGATTTCCTCTTCGATTTCCATTATCGAAGCCTTTTCCGCTGCTTTAAACGACAAGTTCGGACTGCAACGCAATAAAATGATCACCCTGCTATGTGGTTTCGGATTTCTGGAATCCATTCTGTTTACCACTCATGCCGGACTTTTCTGGCTCGATATTGTAGACCATTTTATAAACCATTACGGATTGATTACAGTGGGGTTCCTTGAAGCCGTCATTGTGGGCTGGATTTATAAAACCGATACATTAAAGGCGCATATATTGTCCCGGATGGGAACATCCGGGGAGCAATACAAATTTTTCAGGCAATCGATTCTACGCGTATGGGAATTTTGCATTCGCTATATTACACCAGCAGCCCTTGGCCTTGCCCTGGCCAACAGCCTGATCACTGAATTTTCAGAATCCTATGGAGGGTATCCCATTTCCGGAATCATCATTCTTGGGGTTGGATGGCTGATAGTAACACACGGAGCGGCCGTCGTTGTATCCGGGCTGGCCTGGAAAAAACCACTTGAAAATGAATAATTCAAGATGTAAAAATAACAAAACAAGGGTCACCCATTTAAAAACGCAAAAACGGGGTTCCCTGATCGCTTACTCAGTCGCCCCCCATCCACTCCAGCGGTTTGTTAAATGCTACATTACCCATTTCGTAGTATAGCCATAATTATTGGCCACAATATCAAAAGACTGTATGTAACCAGGTTAGCACTACGTACATGCTTTTTAGGCCTTGGTCATCGTTTCGGCCATTGATTGTGTCGCGTAAGAAACGCGACCTACATTGCGATGCATATGAACATGGGTGTAGGCCGGGTTTCCATACCCGGCACTGAATAGAATTGGCCGAAACAATGGCCAGGGCCGCTTTTTATGATATTTGGTTCAATATCCTGGTGCCTTTTTTTTGTTACAAGATATTCCGACCACCATGACACGAAAAAAAAGGTATTCATAATACCAGTCCAGCGACTGGTATCATCCAGTGAAGATCAGATTCATATTGGTACCCCTGCGTTCGCATAAGCAACTTGTGGAATTCCCAATAAACTACATACCAGTAATATTTTTTTCATTTTGGGATTTGCCATATCTTCCTTTTAGGCATTTAACGTAAAGCAGAGTGACAGTACAACGATCACCGAAGAATTTTGCTAAAAATAAAAACAATCGATCAAAATTGATGGCTTCGTAAAAAGTCCAAATTCTTTGTTGCGCTTCATCCTTCGTT
>CAZQLG010000083.1:0-10085 GCA_964594105.1 uncultured Desulfococcus sp.
AGGTAGAAGGCGCTTAAGGAAAAAAAATTATGGTAATGATTTGATAAGATGGCAAACTTAAATAAAATTGTTGGGGGTATTGTCCGTGGGGGCCTTTATGTGACAGCGATGCTGCTCATTGTGTTTGTCTGTGTATTCCTATCCCTTCAGACCCGCCCTGCCAGGGATGCCGTCAAGGGAGTTATAACAAGTGCCATCGCACAAAATACCCGGTCAGTGTTACATATTCAGGAACTGAGGGGTAACCTGCTTTCCCGTTTTGAGATTAAAGGGGTCGAATTAAAGGATTCAAAAACCGGCGTCCTTTTGATGTCGGCGGACAGAATTGATGTCTTATACAGCATCCCCATGCTGCTGGGCCGCATTCTGTGGATTAACCGGCTGACGATAGACGGCGTATCTGTGAATCTGCTTCAGGCAAAAGACGGCACGTGGAATGTTGACATGCTTTCATCTGAGAATTCGCCTGATCATCTGCCGGCGCCGTTGTCGGACAAACTTTCAAAATTAAACGTTTTTTCAGATTTTAAGGTCAACGTCAGGCGGCTGTTGATCCACAACTCTGACGTTGCCATGACACAAGCAACGGATAAGGGCGAAGCAATTCGTTATTTGAAGGGAATCGAATGTCAGGCTATCGTGGATATCGGAAAAGATGTTTCTGTAAAGGTCAGGCACATAGCGGTGAGTCTGGACAATCCCTATATAGATTTGACAGATTTGTCCGGTGATATTCGATATAATTTTAAAGCGTGTCGCCTGAATTTCAAAGATGTCCGAATTCAAGGAAGGAAATTTGATTTTACGGTGAACGGTCTTCTCGATTTTCCCCAAAATGGCCCGAATGGGGTCAAACCGAATGGGGTCAATATGGATTTAAAGGCTGAGATTGAAGCTTTGTCCCTGGGTGATTTCGGGCAGGCGGTTCCGATTCAAATGCCGGATGCAGATATTGTTTCCGGCAAATTAGCTGTTAAGGGTCCGGTCTCTAAAATGGATTGTCATGTGGATCTGGCCATGGATGCCTGCCATGTGGTGTCACAGGGCCTGGTAACCATCGATGCGGTCAATACCGTCAGCCTGGATATTGCCGGTAAAATCAGGGGACTGGATTTATCCGTGCTGCCGGTTCTTGACTTAAACGCATTTCCAGGGAGTCTGAATACGGATTTTACACTTTTCTGGCAAAAAATCGGCATGCCGGATCAAACCGGGCAGATTAGCCTGGATCTCACGTCTTCAAGAATGTGGGATTATTCGATTGAAGAAGCAAAAGTGGGGGTCCGCATTGCCGGGGCTGATTTTATTTTTGAGAATTTTCAGCTGAAAACACCCTTTGGGAAACTTGCCGGCAGCGGCAATCTGGCCGGGATTCTGTCATCGGAAATGGACAATCAGATTCAATTTACCGCTGACATTGGAGCGTTTAATCCGGGAAATTTGGTAAATAACAGCCGGTATACCGGTCAAATTAACGGGACTGTTGTTTCCACCCTTTTTATTCCCAAAACGTTTGACCGGAAAGGCATTACGGCCGAGGCGACCTGCCGGATAAACCCGTCACAGGTGATGGATGTTGATATTTTGTCAGGGAATTTTGAAGTAAAAAGGCGGGATGGAAAAATTATTTTGACAAAATTTGATATGGAAACCGCACTCGGGACTACGGCGCTTACCGGCACGGCATCGATTAAGGATGAGACCTGTCGGTTTAAGGCGACAGCGGTCTTCCCGGATATAAAATTAATTAAATCATTGATCCCGGAGATGAGTGATGCGGAATCCCTTGCCGGCAGTGTTGACGTTACCGCAAATATTCACGGCAATTGGCAAAGGCCCGACGTCACAGCAGTGGTACACGCTGAAAAGGTCCAATTTAAAGATATGTCAGCGGATTTTTTGACCGCAGACGGTGACTGGAACGGCGACTTCCATAATTTCCACATGTCCGCCACAGGCTCGCTGAAAAATATTCGAATCAATGGATTGGTTTTTCCCTTACTGGATTTGAATACAACAATGACTCCGGAAACTGTCAGTGCGGATATCGATATACAGGGCGGGCAAAAAGAGCACCTCACGCTTTCCGGAAATATCAACCACTGGATGGAACCGGTTACGGAAGTTAATATTGAGAAGATAACACTGGTTTCTTTTGACCAGCCGCCGCTGGTCAACCGTGAGCCGGTGAAACTGACAATATCCCGGGACCGTATCCTCATCGATTCATTACATCTGGATTCCGGGAAAGCGTCTCTTGTCCTGAAAGGTGAAGTGGGTTTGATTCCGTCGGCGGGCGTGTCGTTATATCCATTTGAATTTACACCAAATCAGGGTGGGCTTGATCTTCGAATGGATTTGAAGCAGATGGATATTTCATGGATATCAGATATTATCAATGATCCGGAATATGATATCAGCGGTGTTTTAGATGCCACGGCATTTGTTTCAGGTGATTTTTACAACCCCCGGGTTCAGGGTCGGATGCAGTTGCTTGATGGCACACTGAGCCTGAAAAAACAGGCATTGATTTATGAAACCCTGACCGCAGATCTCCGGTTTGTTAAAAATACGATCACCATCGATGCGATAAATTTAACAGGGGATAAAGAAGGTTCCCTGCATTTGTCAGGTGTGTTGACGCATGATCATTTTAAACCCCAGACATTTAATGTCCGGGCCGTGGGAGATCAGTTATATATCCCGTTTCACAGCGGGGTTGACGTACGGATACATCCGGATATAACCCTTTCGGGTGCCTGGAAAGCACCCGTATTGTCAGGTAAAATCAAGGTCGTGGAGGGGCGGGTCAATCTGGAACGGTTTCTTGAAAAGAAATTTTCAGAAATTGAAATCGTTGCGCCGGTGTCTGCCAAAAACGGTGTGCTGAAGATTCCGGAAAAAGAACCGGAACCGCTTGCGTTTGTTGATCCTTTGACTGCCGACGTTGCTGTGATGATACCCAATGATTTTTGGTTTAGGGGAAAGGACGAATTTGTTGAAATTAAAGGCGATATTCAGTTAAAAAAAGACCCTCACAAACCGTTTGTCCTTTATGGGTCGGTCTTGCCTGTTCGGGGAACATACCGGTTTCGCGGCAGGCTTTTTCAGATCGAGCAAGGGGAGCTAATGTTTACCGGGCAGGAGGACATTAATCCGGAAGTTAATATTGAAACGGTTAGCGTAATAGATGATGTAAAAATTATTATCCGGTTATCCGGAACGTTTGAATCTCTTAACCTGGTTTTAGACAGTGACCCGGCAATGGATCAGGCTGAAATTATTTCTTACCTGGTATTTGGCCGGGCACCGGATGATCTTTCGGCAAAGGAGAGTTTTCAGGCCGAAGAGGCGGCGCTCAGCTTTACCGGCCAGATCGCGGCAGACAAGCTCAGAGATATTGTCGGTGATACTTTAGGGATTGATTATCTTAACATTAGTGCCGGCAGCGGCAGGCTTCGCCAGGGTTCTCTGACCATGGGAAAGTATGTGTTGCCCAGGGTTTTTGTCACCTTTCGCCAGGGGTTTGATAAAACGGTCACACAAAAAGTGGCAGTGACTTACGAAGTAAACAAATATTTTGATCTCGAAACCCAGATTGATAATGAACAGACTTCCGTGCTGGACCTGATCTGGAAGTATGATTTTTAGTACCCGTTCACGGGGTTGCAATACCAGTTTGATGGTAGCACATCAAACGGTAAGCGTTTACAGGGTGCCGCAGATGCGAGGCGGAGGGCACGCAGACGTACTCCCTGTACTTCAAGTGCCCTGCAACAAAGCAGATGCGGTGCCCTGTGAACGCTTAAATTTTTATTTCATCATACTTGCCGTTCCAAGCACAATGCTCACAATAGATATGGGAATCGTCGCAAAGCGCCGGGGTATCTGAATCCGCAATATCGGGATCAAAGCAAATTTCTTCGGACGCACAGTCAAATCCGTATGTTTCATACGCATCATCAGAATCTTTTACATAAAATTTTTGATATCCGCAATATGGGCATTTCATTTTGGTATTCCTTTCTCTGATTTGAATCCGGTTGAGAAAAAGTTGTCTGGATATTGTATTAAAAAATATAATAATTATAATTTGTCCATATGCAAATTTAAAAACAAATTTTTAGTGGAGAGACTCATGGAAAAAAATGCAAAAATTATCGGGCCGCTGAAAAAGGTGTCCCTGGTTTTTACTGCCGGTACCACATTGGCGCTAAAAGATTTGTTAGCCGTCCCTGAACCTCTGGAATTTATTTTCGGCATCGGCACGCAAGGCCTGACACAATTTGAATGTGCGCTGGATGGGAAACAATCCGGTGATCAAGGATCGCTTGAAATCAATAAAGACGAAATGAATGATATGTTTGGTCATATTATACCGTGCACATATTTACTCCCGGTCAATGCAGGTCAGTTTTTTATGCATTATAATATCATAGAAATTACCGATGCCTCGTCGCAGGAAATTATAAAGGCCATGGCCAAAGCAGGCGGCGGGTGCGGGGATGGTTGCAGCTGTGGTTGCGGATGAAAACCGTGCCGAAAACCAAACCGAATCAATTGTTCTGTTCCAGAGCAATCTTCTATACAGCTTATATATAACCGACTGAAATAATGGACAAGTTATTTTCTTAAACAGTGGTAATTCGTCACCATGAAAAGTTTTTTACGTATTGAACCTGTATGTGTCGGTGCATATGAAGACAATGCACCGCCCTGGCGTAATGATCAATTATGGCAGGCCGCTGACAGCACGATGGCGTATCTGGTTCGGCGTCATTGGCATCAGCTATATCAGGTAAAAGAAACGGCCAGTCAAATAAAAAATATGTTTGAGTCTATTGATGCCCCGCTTGACCGGCTAAGCCGTGAGACATGTGCACAGTGTCCCGCACCATGCTGTCTGGTTGCGGATGTTTCATATGATTTTAAGGATCTGCTCTTTATCCATATGACGGATCAGGCGATGCCACCTGGCCAGCCGCGCCGAACAACCGGGGAAGTTTGCCGGTACCTAGGGGTGAGGGCTGTTTGATCCCCCGTCAGCAACGTCCGTGGATTTGTACCTGGTATATTTGCGCGACTCAGAAAAATTATCTGGCCGGCTGTCATGAGATTTCACGCACCAAATTACAGTCAGTGATATCGGAAATAGGTATTTTGAGAAAACAGATGGAATTTTTATTTATTGATACCGTCTCACCCGCATGAAATTATTTTTGAGCGCGTCCTTACCTTAGTCCTTAAATACCAGTTTTCCCCCGAGATGTCCGGCAATCCCGGTTGCAGCGACCATGATCAGATGGAGCAGGAGGAAAAAGGGTCGCATGGCGGATGATGTTTTCAGCATTTCAGGGGAAATGATGTGCCATAAAACGATAATGACCGCCGTCGCTGTCACCACCAATGCAGAAATAATTTTAATCATAAAGATGTTGGTCATCGCTCCCTGGTATTTTTGTTTCCACTCATTATAACCGGTGAACAAGATGACCGGAAGCGTCAGGAGTACAAATACCATATTGTAAAAAGATGCTTTTGCAAGGCCGGCAAATTGAAAAATGACGGCCAGGAAGATAAACGCCACGGCTACCGGAATGACACCGTTGGGGAAATGGACGGTGATGGGATGGAGGTGATGTTTGAGCATCAGGGTTGTGATTGAAGCAAACGAAAAAAGCGGCGGAGCAGGGACGTCAAGTGCAGTCGGTTGCACGGCAGGTTTTGCTTCAGCTGTTTTTTCCGTAGCGGGTTTGTTTTCCGTTTCAGTTATTTCAACAAACTGACTTTTATCCGCCCCGCAGACCGGGCATGTCTCCGGCGGTTCTTCTCCGTTATGAATATACCCGCAAACCGTGCATTGCCACTTTTTCATAGTCACCTCCGGCGTTAAAGAAAAAAATTATATCGAACATCGCATTATTTATTTAAATTCGTCATTATATTAATATGTAGTAATTAGAAAAAAATACAATGAGAAAATCGGTTGATATAAATAAAGTTGAATTTTATCTGCCTGTCCAATGGGATGCAAGAACAACCGCTTATTTTTTAAAATACCATGGTCCGCCGGTTACTGGAAATTTTTGATCCCCCATTTCAATTCAGTATGATGGGGTGAGTCGAAAGTGTCTTTTCTTCCCTATATAAAAATAATTTTTTATTTTTTTTATCTAAAGATCTGTCAAATGCCCAATATATTTATAATATAGAATTTAAAACCTCATGATGTTGTTGTCTGAGAAAGAGCTATAAGGGGTCAAGTCTTCGTTTGACATTTATTATTTTAATTGTTATCTATATATGTTATGAGCAGACCGTTAAGAATAGAATTTCCTGATGCTTGGTATTATGTCACAAACCGGGGACGGCATGGAGACATTGTTTTTGTCGACAAGTATGACTACCAGGTCTTTGTCGACTTACTTAAAGAATCCGTCTCTTTGTGGAATATCAGTATCAGCGCATATTGTCTGATGCCCAACCAGTACCATATACTGGTCCAGACACCGGAAGCCAATCTTTCCAGAAGCATGCGCCATATCAATGGTATTTATACCCAGCGGTATAACCGGGCCCATGATTTTGATGGTCCGCTGTTTCGCGGGCGATTCAAGAGTATCTTACTGGAGGAAGGCGAATATCTGTTGGAAATGGTAAAGTATATTCATCAATACCCAAAAATGGAGAAAATGGTTGACCAGATTGATGGGTACCCCTGGAGCAGTCATCCGGGCTATTTGTCAAGGGCAACAAAATGGGGCTGGCTCAATAAAAAACTAATTTTTTCATTGATTTCAGATGTTCGGCAAGGCAGTTTAAAGGCATACCGGCAGGCCATGCTTGACAATATCAGTGAAGAAATCAATCGGGTGTTTTCAATGAAAAAATTTCCGGCGATTTTAGGGGAAAAAAGTTTCATTAAATGGGTTCGCAATGAATTTTATGTCGGCAAATCTCATCGCCAGGTACCGGATTCAGCAATTTTAGCGCCGGATGTGGACTGGATTAAAAGTGCTGTTTCAAAAGAATACCGGGTGGATAAAGGCGAGTTGATGAAATCAAGGCGCGGGATTTTTAATGAGCCCAGAGGGGTTGCCATTTATCTGACACGTCAGTTGAGAAAAGACAGCCTTGAGCTCATCGGAAAAGAATTTTCAATGGCCGGTTACAGTTCTGTCAGCAGTGCGATCGTCCGGATGAAGCAGCAGATGTCAAAAGATAAAAAATTGCCGCACCGTATTGAAAAAATAAAATCAGTCATAATGAAATAGATTCTAAATCCCTCAGATATTTTAGTGCCTGAACAAAAAATAGTGGTTTTTGCTAGGCCACTATTCAAACCCTTTGATCATAGGAGTCTCTTATGTCTTCATCAATCTTAATCACCGGCGCGTCATCTGGAATCGGCAAAGCGCTGGCATTTGAACTGGCTAAAAAAGGGTATTCCCTGGCACTGGCATCCCGGGAGACGGATCTTTTAAGTCAGATTCGTGATGACATTATCGCCGCTCATAATCCCCCGGCAGTCGCTATTCGGTCTTTGGATGTCACGGATTATGATGATGTCTTTAAAGCCGTCAACGAACTGGCGGATGAACTGGGCGGCCTGGATATTGTTTTTGCCAATGCCGGTATCGGCCTGGGTGAAAGGGTGGGCCGCGGTGACTTTGAAAAAGCCCGGCGAACCATTGAAGTGAACCTGCTCGGCGCCATTGCCACAGTAGATGCCGCTGCCGCCTATTTTCTGGATAAAGGCAAGGGGCATATTGTTGGTACGAGTTCCGTGGCGGCGTTCCGTGGAATGCCGAAAAGTTCAGCGTACAGTGCCTCAAAAGCCGGATTTGCCATATACTTAGAAGCCGTTCGGGCGGAATTGTATAAGAAAAATATTGATGTGACGGTATTGTATCCGGGGTATATTGACACGCCCCTCAATAATAAGCTGAAAAACAGGCCGTTTCTGATATCCGTTGAAAAAGGGGCCGCCGTCATTGCCCGCTTGATAGAGAAAAAGGTCAAGTCCTCAACCGTGCCGGTTTATCCCTGGAATATTGTGGGACGGTTGATGAAGGTATTACCGACTGGCGTTATCTCCAAAATGAGCTGATGAAGATGGCACTAAATTTTTCCGATCAAACGATACTGGCCACCCATCCGTTGGGAATACGGTCAAGAATTTTGTTCCAAATGATTACCCGTCGTTTATGTTGAAATGATTTCTTGTGGGATAAGATAAAAATGTTGATTTATGCGGTTGCCGATATTCATGCGGACCCTGAGCGGCTTCAAAAGATCTGTTCGGTTGTATCAGAATACCAGCCGGATGTGCTGCTACTTGCCGGAGATTTGATTAATTATATTCGTCCGGAGAAGACACTTAATATTTTAAATGACTTATCCGTCCCTGTGCTTGCTGTTCGGGGGAACTCCGATCCCATATATGTTGAAAAATATTTTCACCAGTTTTCCAATCTCACCCCCCTTCACTTAAACCGGGTGACCATTCGATCTACACCGTTTACCGGCCTGTCCGGAACGATTCCTTTGCCATTCCGCAATCGGGTATGTTTTCGCGAAAAATATTTGATGGAGAAAATTTCTCCGTTGATCGATTCACAAACCGTATTGGTTGTGCACACCCCGCCGTGGGGTACTCTGGATCAGGTCATGGGCCGGTTTCATTCGGGTTCCAAAATGGTCCGGGATCTGGTCGAACAAAAAAAGCCACGCTTATTGATTTGTGGCCATATCCATGAAGCCGCCGGTGTTGCAGAAGTTGGACAAACAACCATCGTGAATTGCAGTCTCCCCAAAACCAGAAAGGGGATGATGATTGAGGTGGGGCAGAACGGTAAGCCTGAAATTGAGATGGTTTGAAAAGAAAATCAAACGATCAGGTAAAATGCATGAGATGATAATGATCTTAGATATTTATTAAGGAGATAAGCGCCAATGCCATGGATAAATAAAGAATTGTGTACGGGATGTCAAACATGCATCGATGAATGTTCCACCGGGTCAATTTCGATGGAAGAAGACATTGCGTTTATAAATGAAGACGAGTGCATACGATGTGGGGTTTGTCATGATGTATGCCCGGAGGATGCAGTTCGTCATGACGGAGAACGAATTCCTGAAGAAGTGCAAACGAATTTAGCCTGGGTAAAAAAGTTGATAGCGCATGAATATTATTCTAATAATAAGATAAAACAAAAACAGCTTATCGAGCGTTTGCAACGCTTTTTTACTAAAAATAAAAAGGTTTCAGAAAAAACTATTGAGCAACTTGTGATTCTGCAGAATACGGAATACGCAGACTAAAACAAAGACGGGAAATAGCGCGGATATAGGCGCGGGCCAAGATACCCAACTGTATTTTAAAGACTCCACTCCCAAACATAGGCATTCTTGACCCCTATTTCGCTCTTTCCGCCCCCAAAAGGATCGATATAGGGACTTTGCACTTCTCGAAGCTGAAATGATTCTCCCGCTTCAATTCGTGTTCTCCCCCTGGCCATCACTCCCATCAAAAATTTTACGTTATCAATAAAGTTTTTGCTTCTTACAGCAAGGCTTTTGCTCCATTTGTCGTCGCAACGATAATCGTCTGTTGCCAGACAACTCGTCATCCATTTTTGGTGGCTGATTTTAAGTCTATCATAGGTATCGTATCCAAGAATTTCTCTCAGTCTTTCGCCATTTCGCGTGACGGACCCCGAGCGACGGGAGAGGTGGCACGGTGGTAAAAGCAACGTAAAAAAGAGTTGATAGCACCCAGGGGAAAATCAGCTCAGATCCCGGCGGTCTGCGTGAAGCGACTTGTTGGAACAGCCGCTTTTCAACAGAGTTATGAACTTGAATTACCTCTTAATTCTTGATGGCTTCGTAAAAAGTCCAAATTCTGTGTTGCGCTGCATTCTTCGCTGCTTCAAAGTACGCTAAGTACGAATCATTGCTCAGGATTTACGCGCCTTGAATTTGGAACTTTTTTCTTTGCCATCGAAATCCGACTTTTTACGAGTTTGTCAATTCTTAAGCAACAGCCAATTTGCAGCCAAGGGCTTTGGTGACCTTGCTGATAG
>CAZQLG010000084.1:0-10022 GCA_964594105.1 uncultured Desulfococcus sp.
TTAAAGCGTACAAGCCATATTACTGTGATCGTCGCTGAAGCGTAGTTGTAAAAAGGGTAGCTGTAAAAAGGAGGAAAGAGCTTGGGTCAGAAAGTCAATCCGAAAGGAATGCGGCTGGGGATTATAAAAACTTGGAATTCCAGGTGGTTTGCTGGAAAGGACTATTCAAAATATGTCTTTGAAGATTATCAACTGCGCAAGTTTTTAAAAAAGGAATTGTATCATGCCGGGATTTCCCGAATTGATATTGAAAGGTCCTCAAAACGTATCAAGTTGAGAATTTTTGCTGCCCGTCCAGGAATCATCATTGGTAAAAAGGGTTCTGAAATTGAGGCACTGAAAAAGAAACTTGAGAAAATGGTGACGCATGAAGTATTGGTCGATATTCAGGAAGTTCGAAAACCTGAGCTTGATGCCCAACTGGTGGCCGAAAACGTTGCCAATCAGTTGATTCGCCGGGTCGCATTCCGACGCGCCATGAAAAGAAGTGTTTCTTCGGCCATGCGTTTTGGCGCCGAAGGTATTAAAATTATTTGTGCCGGTCGATTGGGTGGTGCTGAAATGGCCCGAACGGAATGGTATAAAGATGGGCGGGTTCCGTTGCATACCCTTCGTGCGGATATTGATTACGGGGTAACTAGTGCAAAAACAACGTACGGTGCGATTGGAATAAAAGTCTATATTTTTAAAGGAGAAATCCTTAAAGACGATCAAATGTCAGGTGATGGCAAGTAGATATTAGGAGAAACGTCAAATGCTGAGCCCCAAAAAAGTTAAATTTAGAAAACAACAGACCGGGCGGATGAAAGGAAAAGCCCAACGTGGTTCGACGTTAAATTTCGGCGACTTTGGTCTGCAAGCCGCAGAATGCGGATATATAACATCACGTCAAATTGAAGCAGCACGTATTGCAATGACCCGCTATGTAAAAAGAGGCGGAAAAATGTGGATACGAATTTTTCCGGACAAACCGGTGACTAAAAAACCTGCTGAAGTGAGAATGGGTAAAGGTAAAGGGGCGCCTGAAGGATGGGTTGCCGTTATCAAGCCCGGAAAGGTTCTTTATGAAATGGAAGGTGTTTCACGGGATTTGGCATTAGAAGCATTCAGGCTTGCTGCACATAAGCTTCCCATTAAAACAAAATTTATTGAAAGGGGCAGTTTTTAATGAAAGCCAGTGAAATCAAAGAATTAGATGGTCAGGGGCTGGATTCTAAATTAGTTGATTTGTCGGAAACATTATTCAATTTTCGATTTCAGCATAAAACCGGCCAGCTTGAAAATCCGAACCGGATGAAACAGGTCAAGCGTGACATTGCCCGGATAAAAACAATTAAACGTCAAAGAAATATAGGGTAAGTGAGTTGTTGACATGAATAAAAATAGAGGAATGAAAAGACAACTGGTGGGCAAGGTTTTAAGTAACAAAATGGATAAAACCGTTACTGTAAGAGTTGAAAGAACCGTCATTCACCCGATTTATAAAAAATTTATCAGACGGCGAACAAAGTTCGCAGCGCATGACGCGCAGAATACCTGCTCTATCGGTGATCGGGTTTTAATAACCGAATCCAGTCCGATCAGCAAATCAAAACGATGGCGCGTCAGTCAGATTATTGAAAAAGCGGTATAATACAGAGGATATAGAAAATGATTCAGGCGGAAACAAGGTTGTCTGTTGCTGATAACTCAGGCGCCAAAAAAGTATACTGCATTAAGGTCCTGGGCGGCTCCAAACGCCGCTATGCCAGTGTTGGAGATATTATCGTTGTATCGGTAAAGGAAGCGATACCCAATTCAAAGGTAAAAAAAGGCGAAGTCCTTAAAGCCGTTGTGGTGCGGACCAAAAAAGAGATCCGAAGACCTGACGGTACATTTATAAGATTTGACGATAATTCAGCGGTTTTAATTAACCCCCAGCGTGAACCCATCGGCACACGTATTTTCGGCCCGGTGGCCAGGGAACTGCGTGCCCATCATTTTATGAAGATAATTTCACTGGCGCCGGAAGTAATATAACGGCTGGGAATTCAGGAGATATTGGTTATGGAAAAGAACAAATGCCATATCAGGAAAAATGATAAGGTTAAGGTTATTGCCGGTAAGGATAATGGTAAAATCGGTAAAGTTATTAATGTCCTTGAGAAGAAAAACCGTCTGCTTATTGAGAATGTCAACATGGTCAAGCGTCATACCCGGCCAAGTGCTTCAAACAAGCAGGGCGGGATCATTGAAGGTGAAGCAGCCATTCATTGGTCGAATGTCATGTTGATGTGCAACAAATGTATTGCTCCTGTGCGAGTCAAGATGCGACGTCTTGAAGATGGGAAAAAAGTACGGGTGTGCAGAAAGTGTAATGAAATAATTGATGCATAAAATTGCATGCCGGAGGAAGATTCATGTCATTAAAAGAGTTTTATGAAAAAGAAGTCGTTTCAAAACTGGTTGAGACGTTTGATTATAAAAATACGATGGAAGTCCCCAAGCTTAAAAAGGTTGTTTTAAACATCGGTCTGGGGGAAGCGATCCATAATATTAAACTGCTTGATTCCGCCAAAGAAGAGCTGAAGCTGATATCCGGACAGGCACCGGTTATTACCCGGGCAAGAAAATCAATTGCCGCATTTAAGCTCCGTGAAGGAATGCCCATCGGTTGTATGGTGACTTTGCGCCGGAAAAAAATGTATGATTTTTATGAAAAACTGGTTAATATAACACTTCCTCGTGTACGTGATTTCCGGGGTATTTCCGGTAAGGCGTTTGATGGAAGAGGTAATTACACCTTAGGAATTAAGGAACAGATTATATTTCCTGAAATTGATTACGATAAAATTGATACCATCAAAGGCATGAATATTACGGTTGTGACTACAGCGAAAAATAATGAAGAAGGTAAAGAATTATTAAAATTGTTGGGAATGCCCTTCAGAAATTAATTTTAATGATTAAAGGAGTTTGTTTTGGCAAAAACATCACTGAAGGTAAAAGCGGCACGAAAACCGAAATTTGCGGTCAGACAATATAACCGATGTCCTATTTGCGGACGGCCCAGAGCTTTTATTCGTAAGTTTGGCATTTGTCGTCTCTGTTTTCGCAATATGGCTTCAGAGGGACTTTTACCTGGCGTTACAAAATCAAGCTGGTAATTATTTGAAGAAAATACGGTCTAATATTAACAACATAGCAATTGACGGAGTATGCAATGTCGATGAGTGATCCGATGGCGGACATGCTGACCCGCATTAGAAATGCCGGAAAAGCAAAACATAAAAGTGTAGATATTCCCGGTTCCCAACTTAAAACAGCCCTTGCAGGTGTTATGAAAGACGCTGGTTTTATTAAGAATTTTAAATTCACCAAGGATACCAAGCAGGGGATACTCAGAATTTATCTTAAATATGAGCAGGATGACCGCCATGTAATTTATGGTATAAAACGGGTCAGTAAACCCAGCCGCCGAGTTTATGTCAGTAGCAAGGATGTAAAACCGGTTCTTAATGGACTGGGTATTTCCGTCCTTTCAACATCAAAAGGACTGATAACCGACAAACAGGCGATGCAACAGAATGTCGGTGGTGAAGTTCTCTGTGAAATCTGGTAGTTAAGGAGAAAGACATGTCTCGAGTTGGCAAAAAACCAATTGCAATATCGGATAAAATAAAGATTACGTATACGGATCGGGTGCTGACGGTTGTCGGCGAAAAAGGAACGCTGACCCGGACAATTCACCCGGATGTTAATGTAAATATCGATGATTCTGCCCTGACGGTCTCAATCGATAACATGGACAAAAAGACACGGTCTTTATGGGGTATGACGCGGGCGCTTATTGCTAACATGGTAACCGGCGTTTCTCAGGGATTTGAACGTGCACTCGAAATCAACGGTATTGGTTACCGTGCTGAGCTAAAAGGTAAAAATATAGAATTTAATCTGGGCTATTCTCACTCGATTGATTTTCCCCTGCCGGAAGGTATCACTGCCAATATAGACAAGAATATTATTAAATTGTCCGGTATTGATAAAGATCTTCTCGGTTACACGGCTTCAACCATCAGAAGTTTGAGGCCGCCGGAACCCTATAAGGGTAAAGGGGTAAAGTATGTCGAGGAATATATCCAGCGTAAAGCAGGTAAAACAGCCAAATAAATTATTATCTGAATAAAATTAAAAGGTATGTATGAATCATGGGTTCCGCAAACAGACGAAAAGCCCTTAGGCTGAAACGAAAAAAAAGAATTCGGAAAAAATTATTTGGTACTGAAGAGAGACCGAGAATGTCGGTATTCCGAAGTGCCAAACATATTTATACTCAGATTATTGATGATACAAAAGGCATCACGCTGGCGACTGCTTCAACAACTGAAAAAGAAGTCATCGAGCAGCAGAAATTTGAGAATAAAACAGCAGCAGCCATTTATATTGGTCAATTAATCGCCCAGCGCGCAACGGAAAAGGGGATTAAATCTGTTGTTTTTGACCGGAATGGTTTTCTGTATCATGGCCGCATTAAAGCGGTTTCCGATGGTGCCCGTAAGGCAGGACTGGATTTTTAATAGTAAATAAGGAGGCATTGCCTTGTTCAGGAAAGAAACAGACGATAATTTTATTGATAAGGTCGTACATATTAACAGAGTCGCAAAAGTTCACAAAGGCGGCAGAAGATTTAGCTTTAGCGCTGTTGTTGTCGTCGGTGATGGCCAGGGCAGTGTGGGGTATGGATTGGGCAAGGCAAATGAAGTGCCTGAAGCAATCCGAAAAGCGGTTGAAAGCGCCAAAAAAAATATGGTGTCTGTTGCCTTGGTCGACGGTACGATTCCTTATGAAGTTATTGGACGATTTGGCGCAGGCCGTGTTTTATTAAAACCTGCTTCTCAGGGTACCGGCGTCATTGCCGGTGGTGCTGTTCGAGCAGTTCTTGAGGCTGTTGGTGTTGAAAATATCCTGACAAAATGCATGGGTTCCAATAATCCGCATAATGTTGTGAAGGCGACAATAAAAGGACTGGCCGGACTTCAGAGTCGGGCAAAAGCGGCTGCAAAACGCGGTCTGAATGTTGAGCAATTATAATAAGGACAGTTATTGAAATGCCTGGAATGATAAAAATTACACTGGTCAAAAGCATGAACGGAAGGCCTGAGAAACATCGGAAGGTGTTGCGGGGAATGGGACTGACGAAAATGAATAAAACCGTCGAACTTGAAGACACCCCCTCTATCCGTGGAATGGTCAATAAAGTAACGCATCTCGTGAAAGTGGAGGTTTAATAACATGAAGTTGAATGAATTGTCTCCACCAGAAGGTTCAAGGTCTTCACGCAAACGATTGGGGCGGGGCGTTGGTTCCGGTTTTGGCAAAACTGCCGGAAGAGGGTCCAAGGGGCATCGCAGTCGATCCGGCGGTGGTGTCAGGCCCGGGTTTGAAGGCGGTCAGATGCCTCTTCATCGGCGGCTTCCGAAAAGAGGGTTTGCCAATATCTTTAAAAAGAAAATTGTCATATTAAATATAGCTGATTTAAAGAGATTTGAAAGTGGCGCGATCGTTGATGAAGCAACCCTGCTTTCTGTTGGAATGGCAAAGGGCGTTTATGACGCGATTAAATTACTTGGAAATGGTGATATTGATTATCCGTTAACGGTTAAAGTCAATGCCGCCAGTAAAAGTGCAATAGATAAAATTGAAGCGGCGGGTGGTAAGGTAGAGGTTATATCCTAATGGCGGTTGCAACTTCCGGTGTCCAAAATATATTTAAAATACCTGAGTTGAAAAAGCGGATACTCTTTACATTGGCGTTTCTGGCAATTTACCGGGTGGGTGTGCATATACCGACACCCGGCGTTGACGGGGATGCTTTGGCGACTTTTTTTGCGCAGTATGCGGATACACTTTTCGGAATTTTTAACATGTTTTCCGGTGGTGCCCTTGAAAGATTGTCTGTATTTGCTTTGGGGATCATGCCGTATATTAGCGCATCCATTATTTTACAGCTTCTGACGGTTGTTTTTCCGCATCTTGAAAGGCTTTCCAAAGAGGGAGAGCAGGGCCGAAAAAAAATTACGCAGTACACGAGATATGGTACGATTGTTTTGAGTATCATCCAGGGGTTCGGCATTAGTGTCGGTCTTGAAAATATGACCGCGCCGGGGGGATTGGCGATTGTTTTCCAACCGGGATGGTCATTTAGGATTATGACAGTGATCACGCTGACAGCTGGTACGGCGTTTATCATGTGGCTGGGTGAACAAATCAGTGAACGCGGCATTGGTAACGGTATTTCGCTGATTATTTTTGCCGGTATTGTCGCCCGGATGCCGCAGGCCATGGGAAATACGTTTTCGATGTTGTCTACCGGTGAAATGGGGATTTTCGCATGTGTTCTTTTGACCATTCTTATGGTTGGCGTTATTGCATTTATTAATTTTATGGAACAGGGGCAGCGGAGAATTCCGGTGCAATATGCGAAGCGTGTCGTGGGAAGAAAAATGTACGGCGGCCAGAGTACGCATCTGCCATTAAAATTAAATACCTCCGGTGTTATTCCGCCGATTTTTGCTTCTTCTTTGATTATGTTTCCAGCAACATTGGCTAGTTTTTTTAAAGATATTGCCGTCATGCAGTTTATTTCATCAGCCCTTCGTCCCGGATCAATTGTTTACGAATCGATGTTTGTGGGATTTATCTTTTTCTTTTGCTTTTTTTATACGGCCATTGTTTTTAATCCAGCGGATGTTGCGGATAATATGAAAAAATACGGCGGGTATATTCCGGGGATTCGCCCGGGAAAAAGAACGGCTGATTATATTGATAAAGTACTGACACGAATCACTCTGGGCGGCGCGGCCTATGTTTCTGCGGTGTGTGTGTTGCCGTCGGTATTGATGACACAATTGCATGTTCCGTTTTATTTTGGTGGTACGTCATTGTTGATTGTCGTTGGTGTTGCGATGGATACGGTTGGTCAAGTGGAATCCCATTTAATTACCAGAAATTATGAAGGCTTTTTAACTACTGGTAAAATAAAGAGATAATCATAGTTTAATTTTTAAACAAAAGTTCTAAAATCTGTAAGCGGGAGTTCATAAATGGCAAAAGAAGAACCGATTAAGGTTCAGGGAACAGTACTTGAAACGCTGCCAAATGCAATGTTTAAAGTGGTCCTTGAAAACGAGCACCAGGTGCTCGCTCATATATCGGGTAAAATGCGAATGCACTTTATTAAAATTTTACCCGGGGACACGGTTACGGTTGAATTGTCCCCTTATGATCTCACCCGGGGAAGAATTACATATCGATCCAAGTAATTGCTTGGGCAGTTGATATGATTATCTGATAATATAGATTGATAGGCAATAGGTTTGAGGTGGTGTTATGAAGGTAAGTGCATCGGTAAAAAAGAGATGTCGAAATTGCAAAATTATTAAGCGAAAAGGCATTGTTCGTGTCATATGTGTTAACAAACGGCATAAACAGCGTCAGGGCTAGATATAGCACACAAGGAGGCAGACATTGGCAAGAATCTCGGGCGTTGATTTACCCAAAGGTAAGCGTATAGTTGTTGGCTTAACATATATTTATGGTGTCGGGCTGTCTACATCTCAAACTATACTTGCTAAGCTGGGTATTGATGAAAGTATTAAAACGGATGACTTGTCTGACGGCGAGGTCAATCAGATCCGTAAGATCATTGATGATGAGTATAAGGTCGAAGGTGAGCTCCGAACTGACATATCAATGAATATCAAGCGATTGATGGATTTGGGATGTTACCGGGGGCTTCGTCATCGCAGGGGACTGCCGGTTCGCGGCCAGCGGACGAGTACAAATGCGAGGACGCGTAAGGGACCTAGAAGAACGGCAGTAAAGAAAAAAGGCGGAGTCGCTAAAAAGTAATATAATACATAAAGGCGGAGTCAATGGCAAAGAGAACGAAAACGAAGAAAAAAATAAAAAAGAATATTTTAAACGGCGTTGTTCATATTCAATCGACGTTTAATAATACTATTGTGACAATAACCGATCCGAACGGAAACGTTATATCATGGTCTACGTCAGGAATGAACGGATTTAAAGGGTCCAGAAAAAGTACCCCTTTTGCCGCACAACTTGCCTCGCAGGATGCCGCTAAAAAGGCCATGGAGCATGGCTTGAGAAATGTTGAAGTCTATGTTAAAGGACCCGGACCCGGACGTGAATCCGCGCTGAAATCATTACAGGCCACCGGTCTCACCGTTACAATGATAAAAGATGTCACTCCGATCCCGCATAATGGCTGTAAACCCAAAAAACGTCGCCGGGTTTAGTGTTTTTTCATTGTTTGTCTAAAAACGGTGGGTTTATATTTATTTAATATTTTAACATCGCTTGATAAATTTGTTTAAAAAGCGGTTACGAGCAATCGTTTATAAGGGGAGGAAAATTTGTCACGATATACAGGATCTGTTTGTCGGTTTTGTCGACGGGAGAATATAAAATTATATCTGAAAGGCGATCGCTGCTATTCCGATAAGTGTGCGTTTGACCGGCGAAGTTATCCACCAGGACAGCATGGTCAACGCCGGGGCGGTAAAATTTCCGATTATGGACTTCAGCTTCGCGAAAAGCAGAAAGTTAAACGCAGTTATTGCCTTTCTGAAAAACAGTTTAAACTGACTTTTGTAAGGGCAGACCGTAAAAAAGGGATTACCGGAATCAACTTGCTGTTGGCGCTTGAAAAACGGCTTGACAATGTTGTCTATCGATTGGGTTTTGCCAATTCAAGGCCCCAGGCACGTCAACTGGTTCGCCACGGTCATTTTCTGGTCAATGGGAAAAAGGTAGATATCCCTTCATATCAGATCAAAACCGGTGATGTTGTTGAAATTCGTGAAAAAAGCAGAACCATGCAGGTCATTACCGACTCTCTTGAAGCGGTTGTTCGCAGAAGTATGCCGCAATGGTTAGAGCTTGAAAAAGAAAAGTTCAAAGGCATGGTTAAAGGTGTTCCGGTTCGAGAAGATTTAACAATGCCGATTCAGGAGAATCAGATCGTAGAGCTTTATTCCAGATAATTCGATCAGATCAACAGCGGCTGTTTTTATTTCAGGCTGTGTGCGTATTTTGATAAAACCGCCGCCAAAAGTATCCGTATCGAATAAATCGGGCATATTAACAAGTTTGGAGAGATAACATGTCATTGAATGAAATTACATATATGAACTGGCGCGAAATTATCAAACCTGAAAAGGTTCAGATCGCCAGCCAGACGCCCACCTATGGAAAATTTATCTGGGAACCACTGGAGCGCGGCTTTGGCATCACTCTTGGTAATTCATTACGACGAATTATACTTTCTTCAATTTGCGGCTCAGCCATCGTATCGGTCAAGTTTGATGGCGTGATGCATGAATTCTCGATAATTCCTGGCGTATTGGAAGATATTTCAGAAATTATTCTGAATTTAAAAAATGTTCGTGTTAAAATGGAAGATGCTGAGTCGAAAATGATAGAAATTGATGTGGATGGCGAACGTGTCGTCACTGCAGCCGATATTATCAGTGGTAATGGAAAAGTTGAAGTTATGAATCCGGACCTGCACATTGCCACTTTGTCCGCTGATGCGAAATTCAGGGTTGAGATGACGGTGAATGCCGGCAAAGGGTATGCTCTGGCTGAACTAAATAAAGATCTTGAAGCGCCGGTTGGAACTATTGCGATAGATTCCGTTTTTTCCCCCATTAAACGGGTAAACTACCGAATCACCAATGCGCGGGTGGGGCAGAAAACAGATTATGACAAACTGACCATGGAAGTTTGGACGGACGGTTCTGTTACGCCTGAAGATACGGTTGCCTTTGCCGCGAAAATATTAAAAGAACAAATGAATGTGTTTATCAATTTTGATGAAGATCTCGAACCTGAATTAGCGGAGAAAACCGTAGATGATTCAAAACCGAGGCAAAACGATAATTTATATCTTGATGTGGATGAGCTTGAACTTTCTGTCAGAAGCGCCAATTGTTTGCGTAATGCCAATATCACCAAGA
>CAZQLG010000085.1:0-9958 GCA_964594105.1 uncultured Desulfococcus sp.
CCATCTGAATCCGTATCCGGATTACCACATCCGCAAACACCAGGGCTGGTTTTGTTCGGATCATTCGGGCATTCGTCGTTACAGTCAGGCGTACCGTCTTGATCAGAATCAATATCAGCTATGCCACAACCGCAAGTACCAGATACTATTTTATTAGGATCGAGCGGGCAACTATCGTTACAATCAGGCGTACCATCTTCATCCGAATCAACGTCACTTACCCCACAACCACAGACACCAGGTTCAATTTTATCGGGATTGGCTGAGCATTCATCATTACAATCCGGGGTTCCGTCTCCATCTGAATCCGTATCCGGAGTACCACATCCGCAGATACCAGGGCTGGTTTTGGTGGGATCATTCGGACATTCGTCGTTACAGTCTGGCGTACCGTCTTGATCAGAATCAACATCACTCACACCGCATCCGCAAGTACCAGATACTATTTTATTGGCATCGGTCGGACATCCATCATTCCAATCAGGCGTACCATCGCCATCCGTATCTACATCGTTGTCTGTAATAGTGATAGTATGCGTGGTTATCGATCCTGGCAACGCATTAATCGGAGTTCCCATCTCCAAAATAATCGTTTCATCCGTTTCCGGCTTACTGTCATCTATAATATTGACAGTTACAGATCCGCTGAATGCACCTGCCGGAATAGTGATGCTGCCTTCGGCGAGATCATGATCAACGCCACCGGCTGTCGCAGTTCCGGAAATGATAAACGGCACTATCACATCTTTTGACGACGTGGCAGTAAGTGATGCTATGCCCGTGACCGCACCGGCTGATTCTGTTACTGTCTGGGAAACATCCGACCAGGATACAGTGGAAGTTGTGTTTGAAATAATGGCAACACACGCGGCAAAGTCATTTCCTGCCCCGCCAAATGTTTTATTCCAGTTGGCTGTGTCTTCATTGCCGTTTTCATCAAATTTTTTCAACCACCAATCCAGGTCTGTTTCATTGTTTTTTGAGCCTACTATATAGACATTGTTATTTGAACCAATAGCAACCGCATTGGCCACTTCTGCCGTTGAATAGTTTAAACCGGTATCTCCATCAATGGTCTTGTCCCAGTTGACCGTGTCTTCAAACCCATTGGCATCAAATTTTTTTAGCCACCAGTTGGATTCTTCAACGCCTATTGATCTGTAACCGGCAAAGTAAAGATCATTATTGGAATCAATGGCAACAGAACGAGGCTGATTTGATGAGTTAATATTGCCAGACGTATTGATATCAATCACCTTATTCCAGTTGGCCGTATCTTCAACTCCATCGGCATCAAATTTTTTCAGCCACCAGCAATCCATGCTGTGTCCGGCAATATAGATATTATCAGAAGGATCAAACACGGCTGAAAATGCATAGTCCCAGTTTTGTCCGGCAATATCCTTGTTCCAGTTCACCGTGTCTTCAACCCCATTGGGATCGAATTTTTTCAGCCACCAGTCACCATTGCCATCCGCTCTTTTCCCGACAACATACACATTATTATTGCTGTCAAAAGCTATATCGTTGATAAAATCGCTTGTAATCGTTCCTCCACTGTCAAATGTCTTATCCCAGTTAACCGTATCTTCATTGCCGTTGATATCGAATTTTTTCAGCCACCAATCCCCGTGATTACTCCCATTCCAGCCGCCGACATATATGTTATCATCGGAATCAATTGAAACGACTGATGCAGCGTCTCCGACACCATTATAGTCGAATATTTTATCCCAGTTTGTCGTATCCTCGTTGCCTGCCTGGTCAAACTTCTTCAGCCACCAATCGGCATCTGTACCATTATTTTTATATCCTACTACATAAAGATTCTTTCCAGAATCAACAGCTATGCTTTGTGCAATATCATTGCCAAATCCGCCGTCAAACGTCTTATTCCAGTTGATCGTATCTTCATTGCCGTTTTCATCAAACTTTTTCAGCCACCAGTCATTATCCGTCCCGTTATTTTTATATCCCACTACATAAATAGAATCAGTTGCAGTAATATATGGTTCCTGTGAAATTCTGAAATAGTCAGTATACTGATAATGACCTGTCTCCCATCCCCAGTTGTTTATTCCCAATTTAAAACGGTATTGACTAAGCGTCGGAATTATACCGACATTGTACTCAATTTGTTTTATTCCATTTATAAAGTACTCAAGAATACCAGAAGATGGATGGTAGATAATTTTTTCATCAAACCATTCATCCCAGACCGGTTCGATTCTTGCACTGACATCAACCTGATCCGCATCTGTGTGTGAATTGGCATTATTTCGGAAAATAAAAAAGCCGAACTTTGCGCACTCATTACCGGATTCATAAGAATAATTTGCATATGAAATACCGAAAGTATAGTCCCCAGCATTTTCGATATAGAATCCAAGCTTGCCATCATAATATTCATTGGCATAATGAATTTTTACTCTGCGCTCTATCACGATCGCATTTTGGTCACTAATATCTATCAGTTTTGAAGTCACGTCCCCTCCCTGGTCGGTTACGTCCCGGATGGTTTTTAGCATGCCTTCGTTCTCATAAACGCCATTACTTGATACAGTCGGCCATTTTTCCGTATCAATAACGCCATCATTAAAATCATCATTGAATATGACCGTACCGGAGCCGATATCATCATTGATCTGAATGACAACTGTATCCGTATCCGTATCTCCATCATCATCTGTTATTTCCAGATCAAAGGTCAGAGATAAATTAGAATCCACTTCCGGGGCTGTAAAGGTGGGCTGCTCTGCCAGTTCATCAGATAATGAAACAGCCGAGCCATCCGTCTGGGTCCAGTGCCATCCGACAATGGAACCATCCGTATCCGTTGACCCGGAGCCATCAAGGGTTACCACATCGCCTTCCATGACTGTTTGATCAGTACCAGCATCGGCTGTGGGAGGGGTATTATTCCCGGGATCAGTGACGGTGATATGGTCCGGTTTAATTTCATCATCACTTCCGCCCGGACCCTGTACAGTAAGGGTTACCGGAAAAGTGCCGGAGGTATTGTATGTATACTGAGGATTTTGAAGAGAACTGGTGTCGCCGTTTCCGAAATCCCAGACCCATGAAGTGATTTCACCGGTGGATTGATCGGCAAATGAAACCAAAAGCGGAGCATCCCCGGATACGGGGGTTGCGCTGAAATCTGCAACAGGTGCTGAAGGCAATGCATTAACGGTTATATAGGCGGACTTGGTGTTGGTGTCCGGCCCATCAGGGCCGTCAACAGTCAGGGAAACCGGGTAGGTGCCGGGCGTATTGTATGTATGCTGGGGATGCTGGCCCGTGCTGGTGCCGCTGTCGCCGAAATCCCATGCCCAGGACGTAATATTGCCCACAGACAGGTCGGTGAAATTTATGGTCAGTGGGGCATATCCGTTTGTCTGGTCAGCTGAAAAGGCAGCAGTCGGCGATGATGATTCAGCTTGGTTGATGACAAGCTTGGGATGAAGACTTTCTTCTTCATTGTCTGAAGATACAAATGCGGAATTTGTCTGGTTATTGGCAGTGGGACTAAACTTGATGCCGAAATTGGGATAGCCCCCATTCAGCCAGTCTTTATATAAATCCGTAATATCAATTGAATTCCATCCAGCATTAACCAAGCCGAAATTTTTATAAAATACGCTCGCCGGATTATTCTGATAATTCACTCCGGATTCAGTCCAACTCTCTGTAATCCTCATTATTTCAATATTCGGATCATTAGGCGCTATGATTGCATAAATGTAAATCTCCGCTTTTGTGACCTCCTCAGCCGTCGGGCATTGTGAAAGATCGAATTCAAGGTAATCATAGTAATAATCACCCCATCCACCGAAGGACAGCACACCAGAATCGGGCCTGCCTTCCTGGTAATATACCGTTCCATAACAAGTATCCTTTCCTTCCGAACCAGGTTGAATGGTAATAACATCCGGATCAGTGACGATAATATGGTCCGGCTTCATTTCATCATCACTTCCGCCCGGTCCGGTTACGGTCAGGGTTACCGGAAAAGTGCCGGATGTATTGTATGTATACTGAGGATTTTGTTCTGTGCTGGTGTCGCTGTTTCCAAAATCCCATGCCCATGATGTGATTTCACCGGTGGATTGATCAGTAAATGAAACCGGTAGCGGCGCGTCCCCGGATACGGGGGTTGCGCTGAAATCAGCGACAGGTTCTGAAGGCAATGTCATCACGGTAATATGGGCTGGTTTGGTGTTGGTGTCCGGCCCATCAGGACCGTCAACAGTCAAGGAAACCGGGTAGGTGCCGGGCGTATTGTATGTATGCTGGGGGTGCTGGTCCGTGCTGGTGTTGTCGACGGTGTCACCGAAATTCCATGCCCAGGACGTAACGTTACCCACTGACAGGTCGATGAAATTTATGGTTAGTGGGGCATATCCGTTTGTCTGGTCAGCTGAAAAGGCAGCAGTCGGGGATGATGATTCGGCTGTAACCACCAAGGATGTCCGGTTCCCCAGATCATCGTATGTATACTGAGCGATCGTGCCGTCTGTGTATTCGACACGGGTGAGGCGATGGAGGGAGTCATAGGTATATGTTTCTGAAAAACAAAAATTTGGGATCAACATCATGAATATGCATGATAATAAAAACGCGAATATTGATTTTTCGTTGACACTATGTTCCATGAGATTTCCTTATTTATTCTACAGTTAAGCATCCTTACTGTATTCATAAGTAGATAAAAAATAATATTTATTTATTGATTAAAAATTTTAAAGAATTGTAGGCTTCCTTTTCCATCTCATAAAAATCAATAAATTCTCCAACAACAGGAGCTACTCTCAGAACTTCCATAGAGTTCATAGGTTGAATATATACATCATTTTTGTATCCATAATATCCACATGCCACTGTTTCGACAGACCAATACCATGCTTTGCCAACGAACCATGCGGTAGATATTATATCTAAAAAATCTGTTTTCTGTGAAAGACTTTTCCATTCTTTATATTTTGATAAATTTCGTGAGACAAAATTAATTTCTTCTAACTGATGTTTAATTCTGTAATATTCGCGGGTATGATCTATAATACTTTTAGATTTTGATGTTAAATTTATTAGAGACTCAAAAAAAGACTGACCATTTGGATCGATATTATTAAGTGGGCTGTTTAAAGCATACCCATACAAATTCCAATCTCCACCCTCAAAACCAATCGGGTCTTTGCTGATGAAGCGCCCCCTTGCAGCATCATAAAACCGGGCGCGCATAAAATAGATATCGTTGCCTTCATCCATGACGCCATACTGTCCGACATAGGTAAACGGCTGCGCAGGGATGATGGGGTCGGATGCCAGCAATCTGCCGAATGAGTCATAGGCATATTTATCCGTCACGGTTTCAGCCATGTCAGTCATTGCCACGGTGTCTCCCCGGTGGTTGAAATGATAAAAACGCTGTTCTTCAGTTGCGGAGATCCGGCTGATCAGGCCAAGACCATAAACATAATAGGCCGTGATCGTGCCGCTTGCATCGGTTTCCGCCACAACACGGCTCATGCCTCCGGTCAGGTCCAGAACGTATTTTTTAGTGGCACCGTCCTTGATCCGGGCGATCCGGTTGCCCAGGCCGTCATATTGATACGTAATCGTTTCAGTCGGTGAGTTGATCCCGGTGAGGCGATTTTCATAATCCCATGAACATGTGGTGGTGCTCCCGCCGGTTGTGCTTGTTTTCCGGGTACCGGTGTTCTCATGGGTGAATGTTGTGGCTGTATCACTGAGAATCCGGTTTCCCCTGTCATATGAAAAATCCACATCCGTGGCTGTTGGAGATGCGGTCAGCGGCTGAGTTACATCCATCTGGGTGTGATTGCCCACTCTGTCAAGCTGATACGTGTATTCACATATTACCGTGTTATCTAATTTTTTATCCAGAATCCCGGTAAGTCGTGAGGCCTGATCATAGGTGTAAGTGACGCTGGTGCCGTTTGGCCGGACAATGGTTTTAAGGTTGCCAGCCGCGTCATAGGTATATGTTGTGGTGCGATTGAGCAAATCAGTTACGGTTTTTAGCCGCCCTGCTTCATCATAGGTGTATGTGACAGTTTTGTTTCCCGGATAGATGATCTTCCAGAGCTGTCCGGCATCATTGTATTCATATGATACGGCTTTATCGAACGGGTCCGTAACCGTTTCCACCTGGTTCAGCGCATTAAACGTAAACCGGGACGCATTGCCATGCTCACAATTGACGGATTCAATGCTGCCGTTTTTATCTCGGTTGAAGGCAGTTGTATGGGACGGATACTCAACACTTTCCAGCCGATTATTTCCGTCATAATGATAGGTAGTTTCAATGCTGTTGGCGTCATTCCGGGTATAGAGACTCCCGTTATTATAATACGTATAGGATTCTACATAACTTAACGGACTGGTGACACTCTGTAGCCGGTTTTTATCGTCATAAACATAACCGGTTGCAGCGGTCGGCCCCTGGTTGATCCAGTTGATGTTATCCAGCAGGCCGTTGTCATTAAACTCAAGATTGACCATATGATTGAGATGATTTTTCACGGATGTGAGATGATCTGTTTCATCAATTCCGTACCAGATATTTTTATTTTCTCCGTCAACAACCTGGGTGGTCCGCCCGGCATAGTCATTTGTGTAGGTGCTTACATTGTTTTCCGCATCCGTGATTGTTTGAAGATTTCCATACGCATCGTATGTGAACTGCGTCAGATAGCCTCTTCCGTCTTCAACAGACGATACCTGGTGGTTTAAATCGTAATTTATCCCAGTTGTATCGTGCTCCGGGTTTTCAATGCCGATCAGCCGGTTTCCGTCATTGTCATAGGAATATATGGTTGGGGTTATTGAGGCAGTGACAGCGCGAAACTGGTTGCTGTTAAGCAGATTGTTTTTGGTGTTATAGGTAAATGTGGCTATTTTCCCGTCTGCATTGGTAATCTTTTCGACATTGCCTATGGCGTCGTATTCATAATCTGTTGAATTATTCTCTTTATCCACAATGCGGGTGGGCTTGTTTGGGTTATTTACTGTATCCGTATATTCAAACAACGACTCGTTTAAGTCCGGTCCGCTCTGACTGGTGAGACGGAAACCTTCATGAACGTAAGTAAACACATTGTTTTGAGGGTCTGCCACTGTGGTTGTATTTGAAGACGGAGTGTATGTGATTGACGATGCGGGGTCATTGCCGACTTTTACTGACTCAGCGTTTCTGGTATCAGGATCATAGCCGATCGTAACTGTATTCAACTCCGGATAGGTAATACCGGATAAAAATCCATTAACATCATAATTATAATTGGTGGTTTTACCCCGGGCATCAGTGAAAGATTTAAGGGTGAAATCTTCATTGTATGTAAAAGAGATAATTCTTTTTGTGACGCCCCCGACCTCTTCACTGACCTGTTTTAACTGGAGATCGGGTGAGAAATACTCGAAATTTAATTTTCGGCCCAAATTATCCCGTACTTCCATGACAACGCCATAGTCTGCAGCCCGATCAAAGGTAAGCGTATTTCCTTTCCAGTCCGTAATATCAACCAGAAGCAATCGCGATATTGCATCAAAAAACGGGCTACCCGGCCAGGGATTGATGTTAAATTTCATGTATCGATAGACAGTCTGGTCTTTTCTCAGGATATCGTATTGATTTCCGCTGGCCATCCGGGTGATCTGGTCATGATTGCCGGATTGGTCAATATAATCGGAAACCCCATCACCGGTTTTTTCAAAATAAGAAATGGACCCGTTCAGCCATTTAACAAACACGTTGCCATCAATATCCACATCAATGGAAGCCTCCAGGGTATGCTTCCATCCCGGCCCCATGGGATACGGGTGATAATTGGACATGCATGAATTATAATAAAAAGAAAAATTCAGATCCGGGCCTCTGCCTTTCATGGCAAGACCGGTTGTAAAAGCCCCTGTAAATGCGCCGGAACCAAGATCAACACCGCCGACATTTGCCTGGGGCCTGCCATGGGCAAGCGTTTCTCTTGCCATTCCGGCTTGAACATACCCCATGCCGTCAGGACTGGTTTCATCGATGTAGCCGCTACCGATAACGGCCTGATATTCAATGCTGCTGGTGCACAGGAAATAATGATCCGGCGTGTCAGAGGTTTGTTTTAAACGATGAATCGGCACAAGTCCCTGTGCCGGATTTTCGTAAACATAGCCGATGATGCCGGTATCGCCTTCAAGAACATATCCCTCAGTGATTTTTTGATTTTTTCCCGTTTCGCTGGTCGTAAAATAGTGACTGTTAACATCACTTTTATAGAGCCGGTATATGGGGATGCCGCCCTGAAAATTTCGATCGGAGATATAACATTCGATCCCCTCGTCAGTATATCCCATTGTTGACTTTGCAGTATCCCGCTCGGATTTGTTGGTGGTGTAAAAATGATCCCGGGTGGAATTGCCTGAGTCATATTTATAGAGGCGATAAAATGGGACGAAAACCGGATAATCTGAGACTGGCTCCTGAATGGTAAAAAATGCCTGACTGGAATCTGACGCAGATTCGTCTACTGCCGTAATGGCAATTTGATAATCACTGCCATCAAGAAACGCTTCAGTCGGCACAAATGGATAGTTTCCATCATTCGGATCATTTGCTGCCAATTGTGTATGGAGAGAACCGTTTTTATAAACTTCAATTTTTACATTTCCGGAGACATTTGTGCTGGTCCAGGTGATGGTGTATTCAGTGCCTCTAATCAGTGTTTCTCCGCCATCCGGAAAAGTAACATCAATGTTCGGCACAGGTGCCGGAGTCCAACCCATATCATTTACATTGTTGGCTTCATTGGATTCATCGATTTCATTATTATAATCCAGCGTCCATTCAATATTATGGCTTCCTTCAGTAGCAACGTAACCCGAAGGTGCCGTGACTGAATAAGTTTGTTCCCCGGTTCTGGCAATACCATCATCAGTCCAATATGTACTTCCATCCAAATTGCACCGCAGATCGAACGGCACGGTTGTACCCTGTCCGACGATACGATATCTGAATTTAAAATATACCGTTTCCCCCACATATCCGGTTGCCGGGTCGCCATTATAGTCAACAATCGAAGCACCAAGACCTTCAAGGTCAAACTGATCCGGCACATTCCAGCTTTTTGTTGCTGTATTATTGCTCTCGGAAGTTTCGGAGATGTCATTATTTGCATCGATTTCCCATCGAATATTATGCGCTCCTGCTGTCACCGTCCATGTGCCAGATGTTGAAGGATAATAAGTTGAGCCTGCGTTTGCGGAACTGTATGTTGTTGAATAAAAAGGAGTTGAATTGTTATCAAGGTAACATTTAAGTGCAAAAGAGCTATTAATATCGCTATCATCAACCCGAAATTCACATTTAAAATGCACAATATCACCAACTTTTGGATCAGTTAATTCCTGTCCAAAATCTTCTATACTGAACATATAGGCTTTTTCGGCTACAATATCAGGCTGTTGATATTTAACTTCAAAATCTTCAGACCACCTGTATAGCGAAGTATTTGATTTCTCCTCAACTCTTATACAGTAATCTGCTCTTAATTCCCAGTCACTATAGGCCGTTATATCCTGATTACCGCTACCAGGGGCGTTAGTATCCGCTTCCTTCCATCTCGTGTCCCCTTGATATACGAGCACATTGCAGGGGCCTACAAATCCAGACCAACTGACGTTAATGGTATCGCCAATTTCCATGGTATTCTCGGAAAGGGTGACAGAATAAGCAAAGACATCGTTGGGAAGGAAACAAGTGATTAAAAATAATGTTAAAATTATCGACAGACGCTTCATAGTGTTTATGCCTTTTAGGAGACTATTTATAAAGTCAAGTCATCATGACGAAAAGCAGATAACTGCACTGGAATATCTCAAACTCATTTCTGTTATTTCAGACCTCGGGACGTATGATTTTAATAATAAGACAAAAAAATATAAAATA
>CAZQLG010000086.1:0-9817 GCA_964594105.1 uncultured Desulfococcus sp.
AAGTCAAACTTCTATTTTAGCTTTGGGTAGTGCTGCTTCCTTTGTTTCTTCATAATACAATAAGTACGAATCATCACTCAGGATTTACGCGCTTTGCCAATTTTAGGCTTTGGTTGAACTTTTTTCTGTCCATCAATTTTTGACTTTATACAAGGAGTATTCAGAATGTGGCAATTTACCCATATTTTAAAAAAAGAATTGAAAGATTATTTCATTTCCCCGATTGCGTATATCGTGATCTCGATTTTCCTGATCATCACCGGGTGGTTTTTCTTTTCCACCTTTTTCCTCTATGATCAGGCCAATATGCGGGGATTTTTCTCGTTGCTGCCCATTATCTTTGCATTTGTGATTCCGGCGATTACCATGCGATTGTTTGCAGAAGAGCTCAACATGGGATCTTATGAGATTCTGCTGACCATGCCGGTGACATTTTCTGATATTATTGTCGGCAAATTTACCGCTGGTTGTATCATGACCGGCGCCTTGCTGCTGCCGACGTTAGCATATCCCATTTCCATTGCATTGATCGGAGATCTGGATTGGGGCCCGGTCATTGGCGGATACCTCGGCGCGCTGCTGCTCGGCGGGACATTTTCCGCCATCGGCGTTTTTGCATCCGCCCTTACCCACAACCAGATTATCGCCTTTATACTGGGTGCATCCATCTGTTTTGTGCTCACCTTAATCGATAAAATGCTCTTTTTCTTTCCTGAATCTATTTTAAACATTATCGAGTATCTGGGCGCAGATTTTCATTTTCGAAACGTTGCCAGAGGCATCATCGATTCACGGGACCTGATCTATTTTATCAGTGTCATTTTCATCAGTCTTTACAGCACCTACCTGGCGCTTCTGAGAAAAGAATAAGGAGTTGATAATGAAAAACAAATTTCAAATAAACATATATATTAAATTTTTAATTTATGCCGTTGTTATTGTTTTGATCAATATAGCCGGCAAAACTCTGTTTTTCAGAGCGGATCTGACAGAAAACGGAATTTATTCATTATCTGGTGCCAGCAAAACAGCCGTTGCCAAGCTGTCTGAACCGCTGACCATCAATGTATTTTTCACTGAAAACCTCCCGGCCCCCCACAACAGCACCAAACGCTATCTGATGGATCTTCTGCAAGAATACGCTATTTCCGCCAACACCTATTTTAATTACCGTTTCTATGATGTCAGCCCCCAGGAAGAAGGGACCAGCGATAAAGCCATGGAAAACCGAAAACTAGCGGAGAGTTACGGCATCAACCCGGTTGAAATCCGGATAATTGAAAAAGATGAGATGAAATTTAAAAAAGCCTATATGGGCATGGTGATCATCCAGGGCGAGATCATTGAACAAATACCGGCTATTACAACAATAGACGGCCTTGAATATAAGCTGACCACCACAATCGAAAAATTAAATAACAAAATCAGCACCCTGGCCAGCCTTCCGGAAAAAGTAAACATCCGGCTAATCATGTCATCGTCTATAAAAACCGTCGCGCCGGTCATCGGGATTAATGAAATTCAACAGCTTCCCGAGACCGTCAAAGCGACCGTGGAAAAATTAAATAACGCCAATTACGGCCAGCTAACCTACGAATATATTGATCCGGCGGCCGACAAGATTGATGCATTGATTCAAAAATATAATATCCGGGTACTTCAGTGGCCGGGTATCCCGGAACGGAACATCACTGCGGGAAGGGGTGCCATCGGCCTGAGCGTGGAATACGATAATAATAAAACCTATGTTCAGCTGCTCAATATAATGAGAATCCCCATTATCGGCACCCGCTATGAACTCATCGACATGGAAAATCTGGAAGAAATCATCAATGAAAATATTGAAACCCTGATCGGTATCAATGAAGATATTGGCTATCTGGCCGATCACGGCACCCTTGAACTGGGAGGCCCGGCAATGATGATGCAGCAGCCCCAGTCCAACGACCAGCTCCGAAACTTCCAGTCGCTGATGAATGAAAATTACACATTAAAACCGGTCAATTTAAAAGACGATCGGATGCCGGAAAGCTTAAACTGCCTGATCATTGCCCATCCTACGGAAGCATTTAGTGATTACGAGCTTTACCAGATTGATCAGGCACTGATGCGGGGAACCAACCTGGCGATTTTTACGGATGCGTTTAAGGAAACCCAACCGCCACCCCAGCAGCAATTTCAGTTTAATATGGGACCGTCATACAAACCTTTGGATACCGGCCTGGAAAAACTACTGGCACATTATGGTGTCCGGGTAAAACCATCTTATGTGATGGATAAAAACTCTTTTAAACAGACCATGCCCGCCCAGGCGGGTGGCGGTGAACGCAACATCTATTTCGCGCCCATGATTAAAAACGAAAATATCAATAAAGACTTGGGATTTATGAACAATATCAAGGGGCTGATCACGCTGAAGGTTTCTCCGGTGGCTGTGGATAATGAGATTATCAAAAAAAACAATATCAGCACGTATCAGCTGATTGCCTCATCTGATCAAGCATGGGAAATGACGGGCCAGATCAATTTAAACCCTCTATTCATTCAGCCGCCAAAGGAAAATGACAAGTTTAAAAGTTATCCATTGGCGTATTTGCTGGAAGGAAAATTTTCCAGTTATTTTAACGGCAGGCAAATCCCGCAAAAAGAGGTAGAAACACAGGAAGAGACTGAAACGAATACGGAGATAACCGATAATAAAGATTTGAATAAGGAAAAAAATCCGGACCTGGCAAAAATTAAAAGCAATGAAATCTTTATTTCTGCCGGTAAACCCGGAAAAATCAGTATTGTCGGATCTTCGGCCATGTTAAAAGACAATCTGCTGGATGCGGAAGGCAGAAGTCCGAACGCCGCGTTTATTCTAAACCTTATTGATACGTTAAACGGCCGGGATGATGTCGCTGCCTTGCGAAGTAAAATCCAGCAGTTTAACCCGCTTGAAGACACCGAAGTGATGACCAAATATATCATTAAACTGTTTAATATCGTGGGGCTGCCGGTAATCATCGTCTTCTTCGGACTGATTACATGGTGGAGAAGAAATGTGCGGCGAAGGAATATACAGCTACTGTTTCAAAAATAAAACGAATGGCGTCCCAAAAAAGTCATATTCTGTGTTGCACGGCATTCTTCGTCACTGCGGAGTTGCAAGCTACACCTCATTTCTCAGAATTTGTGCGCCTTGCCAATTTTATGTGATTGGTGAACCTTTTTGCCTTGCCATACGAATACAACTTTTTACAGGATTATTAAATATAGTGGAGTAAAAAAAGGGAAAAAATGAAATCAAAAAAAGAGTACATCATTTTAGGAATTATCATCACCGCTCTGGCTACATACCTGGCTGTTCACAAAACAGACCGGACCCACTATAAATTACCGGTCATTGCGCAACTGACGGATTCTGATATTACATCCATCAAAATAACAAAAAATCTTGAAATAACAGAACTTAAGCTAAAAAACGATAACTGGCTGATTTATCCGGAACAATACCCGGCGGACAACGCTAAAATTGCCCCCATGGTGGATACCATTCAAAAACTTACCGTGACCGCAATGGTATCGGAAGCCGAATCTTACCACCGGTATGAGCTGAATCCAAAAAACAAAATCAGCATCCAGGCAGGCTCCGATGGCAACACCCTGCGTACCTTTGATATCGGCAAATCAGCGCCGTCAAACCGTCACACGTTTATTAAATTGCCCAACGACAATCGGGTCTATCATGCCCGGGACAATTTCAGAAGCCAGTTTGATCAGACAAAAGAGGATTTGCGGGATAAAACCGTGTTCAGTGTTGACAAAAATCAGGTTCAGCAGGTTGAAATAAAAGACAAAGACGGAAATTTGGTGCTGGGCATGCAACAAAAACCGGTTGAAATTGAAATTGGGGGTGAAGCCGGTTCTGAATTAGCAACCGCCGAAGAAAAAAAGACACCGCCGGCAAACATCACGCCCGAACTGGTCTGGCAGGATGCGCACGGCCAGCCGGTCAAGGAATCAGACATCACCAATTTTTTCAATAATATATCAAATCTGAAATGCCAGTCTTATATTACAGATAAAAACAGGGCGGATTTCACCGACCCCATGTACACTCTGACGATGACCGGCGCAAAGACGTATACGCTTTCGATATTTGATAAAATAAATGAAGACGATGATGCCTATCCGGCCATCTCGTCGGAAAATGACTATCCGTTTATGCTGCCGGCGTATAAAATGGACAATATGGTAAAAAGAGATTAATGGCGTCGTTAAAAGTCCCATCTACTGCGTTGTAACAGTTTTTCAGCAACTCAATATACTACTTGTATTATTTCGAATCTGAAAAACTGTTACGCCTTGTATATAGGCCTTTTAACTTAGCCATTCATAACCTTTTTCATATTTTTTTATTTCAAACTTATTTAAAAAAGAACTTATTAAACAATTTTCAAGTTTGCTGCAGATACAAGGAAAATGCTGCTTCGCTATAGTCCGCTATGCGCAACAGCATTTGACGCAGTCGGTGCAATGAAATTGGAAATCGCTCGATCGTTCATTCTCCTTTCCTGCTTGATGCCCTATCCCTGATCTGCTATTTTAATTGTCGCACTCATTTATAAAATTCCCACTCAACAATGGAAAGGAAAAAAAATGAAATTAAAATCCGTTTCCAGCTTTAAGTACGCTTTCCTGCTATTTTTTCTTATAAGTTTTTTATTCATAACTGCTAACAGTTTTGCCAAACCCATATCCGCCATCATTTATCCCAATGATGCGAAAATAACCGAATATTATACTGTAGACGTCCAGTCAGATAAAGATCGACTGACAGCGCAATTCTTTCTGCCCATTCACGCAAAAAAAGAAACCCTGTCAGTAAACACAAGCCCTGAATCTGATTTGCGGATCACCTCGGTCACTATTGAAGAAAAAATGATGCCGGTGGCAGACCAGATTGAAAAGCTGAAAAATCAGTTAAAAGACTTAAACCAAAAAAAATCAGCATTTGAAACCCGGATCAAGGCAAATACCGCCTATATTACCTTCTGGCAAACCCAGGCCAAAAACCAGCCGGAAAAAATTGCACCGGTTGATTCCGTGCAAAAACTGGGAAATGCCATTAAAACAGGCGTCACCACCGCTTATGATGAGATATACCAGCACAACCAGGCCCTTGAAGAACTGGCTGAAAAAATTCAGGAAATTCAAAAACAGCTTAATGGCCTGACCGGAGCCGCTAAAAAACGATGGCAGGTAAATATCAATCTGGTCGGCACGCCTCAGCCGAAAATTGAACTGACATTTTCCTATCACATTAGAAACTGCGGCTGGCAGCCAAACTATACGATTAATGCACTGCCCGCCAAATCAATGACTGAACTCAACTGGTATGCCCAAATCACTCAGAATACCGGTATCGACTGGGAAGACATTGAGCTGAAAATTGCCACAGCACAGGTTGTTACCCGCCCGGAACCGCCATTTTTACGAGACTGGGTTATTCAGCCCAGAAAGCCCATTGAATATTCCAAAATAAGGCACAAAAGTGTCATGGCAGAAGATGCGCTCATGTCAATGGCCCCTACAATGAGTGCAGAGATGGTTGCAGGCGCACAACCGCCGGAACCGCAACAGGAAGCCGGGTACGCGTTTGACACCTATGATCTGGGCAAACGCGCCATTAAAGCCGGTGAGTCCCGACGATTTACCATTCGAGAGATGGAATTAAACACTGACTTTAAATATATGATCCGGCCCCATGCAACCCCCCAGGCGTTTTTATTTGCACAAATAGATGTCAAAAAAGAAGACTTTATCAAGCTCCCCAAAGGCACCGCTACTTTTCTGGTGGATTCCGCGTTTATTGCCAATCGTTTGTTTACGATGCACGACAGGGAACAAAAACTCTTCTTCGGATCTGACCCGCAAGTAAATGTGAAACTTACCACTGTGGAAAAAAAATCCGATGAAACCGGATTTTTAATCGGCAAAAAAAAGTACCAGTGGGGATGGAAAGTATCGGTAAACAATTTGAAAGCATACAAAATTGTCGCTCTCATGGAAGACGCCTATCCGCAGATTCGTGATCAACGGATTAAACTCAAAGAAATATTTGACGCCACATCGCCCCAAAAAGAAGATAATCGGCTGACATGGGAATTTCCGGTTTTAGCGCAAAAAAAAACTGTCATCGAATACGGATTTAGCGTCACCTATCCGGATGAGATGGCGCTTTCCTTTGGCGGAAGATAATTATGGAGCAACTGTTAAGTACTGTCAGCGGATTTGTATGGGGACCGGTCACAATCATGCTATTGGTCGGTACCGGCGTGCTGGTGGCGCTGATTACCAAAGCGGTCCAGCTTCGAAAATTTTCCTATGCCTGGAAGCTGATTTCCGGAAAATTCGATAACCCGGATGATGACGGCGAAATAACCCATTTTCAGGCACTCAGCGCGGCGCTGTCCGCCACTATCGGAACGGGCAATATCGCCGGTGTGGGAACAGCCATTGCCCTGGGCGGTCCCGGAGCGGTCTTCTGGATGTGGGTGACCGCTGTTTTCGGCATGGGCTTGAAATATGCGGAATGTCTGCTGGCATTAAAATTCCGGACCATCCACAAAGACGGCACCGTGGGGGCCGGCCCCATGTATTACCTTGAAAAAGGGCTGGGCTGGAAATGGATGGGCATTCTGTTTGCCATCTTTGCCACCTTCGCGTCTTTTGGTATCGGCAATATGGTGCAGGCCAATTCCGTGGCCGAACCGGTTTTAAAAACATTCGGTATTCCCAAACTGGCCACCGGACTGATCATCGGCGGTTTGGTTTTTGCCGTTATTGTCGGCGGAATTAAACGCATCGGCCAGGTTGCCAGCCGGCTGGTGCCTTTTATGGCGGTCTTCTATGTGGGCGGCGCGCTGTGGGTCATCATCTTAAATGTTGATATGATCCCGGCGGCATTTGCCATGATATTCTCAGACGCATTTACCGGCAGTGCTGCCACCGGAGGCTTTGCCGGCGCTGCCCTGGCACAGGCCATTCGGTTTGGGGTGGCCAGAGGGGTGTTTTCCAATGAAGCCGGGCTTGGCAGCGCGCCCATCGCCCACGGCGCGGCCCAGACCAAGGAACCGGTCAGGGAAGGCCTGGTCGCCATGCTCGGACCGTTTATCGATACCATCATCATCTGCACTATGACCGCCATGGTCATTCTAACCACCAATGCCTTTACACTCACCGGTGCTGACGGCGATGCCCTGACCGGCGCGGTCCTGACTGCCAAAGCTTTTAATATGGGGCTTCCCGGGCCGGGGGATTATATTGTCTCCATCGGAATTATCTTTTTCGCCTTTTCAACCGCCATCAGCTGGTCCTACTACGGCGACCGGTGTGTGAATTACCTGTTTGGTGAAAAAATGGTCATGCCCTATCGTGTCATTTACTGCATCCTTTTGCCGGTGGGCGCGGCGGTTGAACTGACCACCGTGTGGACCATATCCGATATTTTCAATGCGTTAATGGCATGGCCCAACCTTGTCGGCCTGATATTTTTAAGCCCGGTGGTGGTTAAAACAACCAAAGAATACTTTTCCGATCCCAAAAAGGTGTATCCGTATAAATAAAATAAAAATGTGGCAGGAGATAAAATTCAGGAAAAAGAAACGGTTAGGGATTGCGGGAGGCGACTTCTTCTTTATGTAGTATCTTGAGTGGCTGAAAAATTGCTACAACGCAGTAGATGGGACTTTTTACGACGCCATCAAATTTTTAATCTTAAATGGCTGCTTATTAATTCGATCAATGATTTCGGAACACCGTGCTCAACGGCCAGGTCATTCCATGCGGATACATGCTCTGTAACTTCCTCAATGATACGATCAATTTTTCCTTTGGTAAATATCGGGCTTATTTTTTCAAAGCTATAAAAATCATCACGGATAAAATTGTCTCTCTTGCCATTAAGCCTCATCCAATGGCTATTTACCCAGGGACTTCCGGGCTTGTAACTGTAAACTAAATCGTAAGCCGGCGCCAATTGCCACTGATGCTGATTATCAAGCATGAATCCAAAATTCTTAGAATGATCGTCATGATTACGTGCAACAACATTAAAAACCATGCGTTTAAATATCTGCATGGCATCATCCGGGCTTAATTTAAGAGCTCTGGCAATTGCGAATAATTCAGCATATGAGTACGCGCCGACTTTTTTATAATCAACGTGCGCCAACCCATTTAAAGTTTGTACATGGTTCTTTTTATTGCCATTCCGATCAAACCGCTGAGTAATGAAATGGCGCCTGTTTCCTTCATCCAGCAAGTGACAAGGCATCATGTCTATCCCGCATGCTCTGGCCATGAGATGATAAACATACTCCATTGCGCCATACCCCATGGGATCACCAAATGTTTCCTTATCTTTTCTAAATTCACTGACACCATCAAATTTCATTACAAAATGCGTAAACCCTTCAGGAGCATTTGTCTGCCCCGAGCACACTTTGGTAAAATCACTATTAAATGCAAGTACCGCTTTGGGCCTGGCACCACCGGCACTCATACCGACAGACAACAGCGCCATCATTGCTTCTTTATCTTCCTGACCTTGTGTTCCAAGGGTTACTTGAAATTGTTCCCGTTTGTTTAAAATTTCCTGGGCCATCGAAACCAGAGACTGAATTTCAACCTGCTGTGATCTGTTTAGATTTTTTCGCTGGATTGCCGGAGAATACGTTAATGCCCCCATGCCGCGCTTGCCTGTATATTGAAGACGCTGCAATGGGGTAATGTCGGCTGCCGACTTGCCCTGACTGGCTATCCAGGCATTCATTACCGCATTGCCAAAATCATCCGGCAAAGAGTCTGCGATCATTCCGGGCAAGCCTTTGAACGTTTCATTATTCGTTTCCGGAAATGAATACATCTTTTTAGATAAAGGCATTTTAATGGGCGAAAGTTCAATGCCGGTTTTAATAAAACAGGATTCAAATTCAAATGTGCCTAAACCGGTTTCCGTATTGAAACTGACAGCACCGACATCCTGCCCGTTAAATTTTACATTAACTGCTTCCATTACCATAAGAGTTTATCCGTTTTGGTTGGGGATTTTCTCGCTCTGGATCTTGAAGCGCGCTGCCGTTTTTGCCCCTTGAGTTTAGCCAATTGCAAAGGAGATATTTCCTGTACAGGTAAAAACAAATTGAGCTGGTCTGCCATGTCCAGACCAACTAGTATCGAGACCAGATTTTTTAGCGAAACATTTCCTTTTTCAGCATTCAGAATCGTCCGCCTGTTTAAACCGGTTTTTGATGCCAATTCCGCCTGGGTGATATCGGCATTCAGCCTTGCTTGCTTAAGCCGATTACCTAATTCTTCCGCTATAGCGGCCGGAGACATTTTGTCTATCATCATAACACTACCTATAATGCTATCCATTACGTATATTAAGTCACTTTATCTTAATTAAAGTACGAATTTAATCACACTATAGCTTATATTTTTTTATAATGCAATTGGTTTTTAAAGTACAAAAAATGTAACATTAAATGAGATATTCGGGCTTAAAGAGTATTAATATGCACATTAATGATAAGCATCATTTACTGGAGCATGGGGACAAGACGGACGAAGTCGGCAGAGAGATTCCAGAGGGTGCCGGTGTCGGGAACGGTTTAATTGTGGGACAGCATTTTTTCCGTCCTCACACAAACAATTGGTTTTACAAACTTATTATTTATCTAAAGTTCCAAATATTTTTAAAAAGAATAAGTAATTGTCAAGCGACAATTATTTTTGAGTCCAACGACAATTAAAATTGAGGTTTCCC
>CAZQLG010000087.1:0-9787 GCA_964594105.1 uncultured Desulfococcus sp.
TTGGGCATGGGAATGCCGGCTTCTTTAGAAAGCACATCCACCATTCGATAGGCCAGGGATGCTTCCGCTTCCGTGGCTTCCTGAGCCTTGTACATTTTCAATACAATTTTATCCGAATACCAGTAGGAGAAAAAATTCATTCCCCCGGCAATGAACAGGGCGATCATCATTCCGCCGGTGCCGCCGATCATTTTGCCTACCAACATGATAACGACCGTCATTATGGTCAAAAGGACGGTTGTCCGAATTTGATTACCCATTTTATTTGCTCCTGAATTGTTTTATTAATTTTAAAAAATTTGTTTGTTTAGTGATATAATAAAAACGATTTGAGGAAAATCAAGGGCTGGGAGGGTGAAAATGTATAAAGATACCGGTGAACATGTTGGTGATTGTAAATACCCTTTGCTTTTTCAAGCACAAAAAAGCCGGATTACGCTCTACGAGCTAATCCGGCCTACGCAAAAAAAGATGGTGTTGAATGATTTTCCTTCTGAGTGATGATTTATAAGCTCAGTTTGTCTTTTGGCAACCGCGCGATAAAATCCGTGACCAGGCTGCCGATATACAGATATTGACTGGTTTCCGTTACGCCGGTATTGACCGGGCAGGCGGCATTCGGGTCCTGAAGATCGGCTACCACTTTACCGTCTTTATTGATGGCAATGATGTGGCCGTAATGAGCGGCCTTGGGTTTGATTGCCTCCGGAAGACGCTGAATCATTTTCCGTATAAACGGCTTGTCAGCAAGACTGTCAAGCAACGGATTCCGAGGGGCGACCAGCGCTACCCAGAAACGGCCGTTATATCCGACAGAAATGTTATCCGGAAATGCGGGCAGGGATTCGATGAGTGGTTCCCATGTCCCTTTTTGAGGGCCGGAGAGCCAGTACCGTAAGACCCGGTAATTTCCGGTTTCATTGACCAGCACAAAGGATTGATCCGGACTCACCGCAACCCCGTTGGCAAAGCTCAGGCCGCTGATCAGGGTGTCTGCCTTGCCTGTTTTCGGATCAAAAACAATCAGTTTCCCATGGCCGCCGTGCTCTATCAGGTCCAGCATGCTGGCCGCCAGTGTTCCATAGGTTTTGGCATTAAATTTAACAGAAGCATCGGAAAAATAAATTTTCCCGTCTGCTGCCACGTCAACATCATCCGTAAATCCCAGCGGGATACCGTCAACAGTTGTCACCAGAGTTGTAATTTTCCCGTCCGGTGCAATAGATAACAGGCCAATGTAGCCGTCGGCCACAATCAGGTTTCCATTTCCATCAAAGTCAATGCCCAGCGGGCGGCCGCCGGTATTCACCCATTTTTCAGGTTCGGCGTTGCTGTTTTCCAGTCGAACAATAAAACCTTCATGGGTAGCGGCATAAACCCGACCGTCAGCATCTAAGGCAATGTCTTCCGGGCCATGGGCCCCTTCAATGGGCAGTTTTTCAATGGCAGCAAGCCGTGTGTTGACTTCAAAAGGGCCGGTATATCCGGGGTTTTCAGGCGCTGTCCAAGAGACCGGGGCAATGGGAACAGGCCATGCGACAAGATAGATAATCAGTAAGATGATGATGCAGATCAATGCACTGAAAAATTTTTTCATTTTTCCCTCTCGGTGATTTTTTAAAAATAGTGATTCCGGAAGAGTAACAGGATGGATAGGTTAAAAATTTCACCAATCCCATGAAATTTGGCAAGGCGTAGCGGTTTTTCAGGATTGAAATAATACAAGTCGTATATTGAAAGTCTGAAAAACGGCTACAACGCAGTAGATGGGACGTTTGACGTTTAACGACGCCATCATCTTTACCATTTGGCATAATGATCTTCAGCCCACCCCGGACAGTCCTTGATTGTGATTACTTCACCATCATCGGTTTTTAACGTGCCGTTAAAGTTTCCCATCAATTGCGTGAATTTGGTGGCAACAACGCCGGCATTGATGTTTTCCTCCCGGTGTTTTTCCCCGTCAAATACCAGATTAACTTTCCCGTCCATGGATTTAATCGTCCACTGGTCATAAAAGTTATCCGGATTGAACGCAAAATGATTCATATCCACCTTGGTCATTTTACCGTCAATCCAGAACGCGTTTTCCGTAAAACTGGTTTCATTGACCCCGCAGGAAAGGTTCAATCCCAGGGACCGTCCGTCGGCAAGGGTTGATGCGGTGGCGGCCCAGTTCCAGAAAGTTTTCCGCCGCATATAGCCGGCGGTCCAGTCCATCAGTCCCATGTGGGTTGGCGATGATATCTCAATCTGCCGGCCTTTATTGATTACTTTGCCGGTTACATTGATTGGAGAGGTTTTTTCAGTGTACACCCAGCCTTTGTAGCCGGCTTTGGTACAGATGCGCAAAGGAGCGGTTTGGGATCTGTCATATTCCAGATCAATTTCAATATCTTTGGCTTTTGCGGTTATTTTATTGTTTGTCATAGAGATGGAAAGATTGCCGAATTTGAATCCGCAGGAGATATCTGAAGGCGTTGGAGAAATAAAAATTTTACTGCTGAAAGGCACGATGGTCTTATTGGCTTCAGAAACAGTGCCGCTTTTGCGGTCGTAGATATATATAAAGCCGGAGGACAGGTATTTTAAGTCAACCACTGCCATTCCGATAATTACATCCGGACCTGTCAGGCCCCAAAAAGCAAATTGATTGAATAGTAGGTTTTTAAATATTTTCGGCGTCGTAAATCCCATGGGGGATGACATCCGGAAATCTTTGTAATTAATTTCATCAACCGGAGATTTGAATATGCCAAACTTTACGTTGCCCTGATCGTCGATTAAACGGTTCATGAAGCCCCCTTCATTGATGGTGAAAAGTTATGCTTAGCCTGCTTTGCTCTCTTTTGTTTCCTCTGTCGTCTGATACGACCAGTTATCCCAGGAGGTCTCAACAATTTGCATAATCAGGGGTTTTATAATTTCTTCCGCCAGTTTCCCATAGAGCAGGTCCAGATGATTGGCACCTTCTATGACAAAATCAATAACCTGGCTTTTTCTGGAGGAGATTTTAATTTTTGCTGCATCTGCCGGTTTTTCAATATAATATATTTTTTTGGACCGGTGGGGATAATGCTTGCTGAATTGAAGGTTTTCCGGCGGTGCCAGAGGGTCTTTCGTACCCCAGAAATGAAAGACCGGAATGTCTTTAGGCATTAAATGCACATGGCTTGAGTAGTTGAATCGGCTCTGGTCCATCCGCTTGAATCCTTCGCCATTATATATCGCTTTTAAAAACTGAAAGCCAAGGCCCAGGGGAACGGATTCAATGACTTTATTGACATACCGTTTGGTAAAAACTTTATTGGAACGATGATTTTCAGGACATAGGATAAAGTTTAGATCACCAATATTGCTGTTTAATAAAGTCTGGGTGATATCGCTCAATACCGGAACCTGCATCATAAATTGCAGGACATCCTTAACCGGTACCTGCCGGAGGTTAAAAATTCTGGCCAGGTGGTTAAGCCAGAGCATGGCCGGGAAAATCGCGTGTGACTTTCGGTTGAAGGCTTTGGGAGATCCCAGAGAGATGACTGCCTTGACCTGTTTTAAATTTTGAGCGGCCTTATCAGCCGGCGGCAGTATTTGGTTCATATAGGCTTTTTGTTGACTGGTTAAGTCTTGGAGTCCGTTTAAGTGTTGCCTGACATTCCAGTTTAAGATCATATTTTCACAAACAATGCCCCCCATACTGTGCCCAAACAGAATGGACGGTTTGCTTTTGCTTCGGGTGTAAATAAAATTCAGAACAGTCGGCAGATCATGGTCAATCAGTGTATCCACCGTGTACAGGGGATCAAATTTGCCTTTATTGATACCCATCCCCCTAGGATCAAAGAGATATACCCAGTGTCCTTTGTCTGCAAAATCTTTGGCGAGAGACTGCTTGTTGCTCAGGTCATAGCAGTTGCTGTTGTTGGTAAAACCGGGAATAAGGAGTAACGACGGGCGGTTATCGCCGGATGTGACATCCTCAATGCTGACCAGTCGCCGGAATTTAATTTTTTTCCCTTCATCCGTGTAATCCTGGTAATAAACGATTTCATAATCCCCACGGCCATTTTGGGTATTTTCTTCTATTTCACTGTCAAAGTATGAGGGAAGGCGATCTCTTTTTAAGGTTTCTATCAGTATCCTTCGCCGGGTGGCCTCTTCTAAAATATCAATGAAGAAATACGCGGGAATTTTTAATCGGTTGATGGTGAGATACTTGAGCTGTTTTCTGGTTAGAATAATGACATTTTCAGTTAATTTAATATTTCCGGCTTCAATGTCGCCGATGAGGGTATATTTGATATGATCTCTGGGGATTCGGGTCCCGGTCACACGCAGGAAGATGTGATAGAGTGTCAGAGCCAGTTTTCCGGCGGCAATAGAGCGCATTTCCTCCTGAGATTTGAGCAGTTCTTTGGAAACCGGCAGACCCAGGCGCAATTGGCCTTCGTAAAACCGGCTGTAGGAGTTGTAAGTCGTATTGAACCATCGGGTGATCAGATCATTTGTGACAAAACGGACCGAATTTTTACCGGCTGATTTGAAGTGTCCCACTGCATTTGAGGCAAAATGCCACCGGAATCGCGGAACAAGCGGTACGGGAATGTCCGATTGTTTTTTGTTTGCTAAGATTTTCGCCTCATTCATGTATGCTTCCTTCTATGATTCGCAGGGTTTTTTGCATATATTTTTATAAGTAGTTAAAATGTTAATAAATATTTCAATCTGAGTTTGATTATTTTTATAAAATATCAGTATCTTTGTCAGAAATCAATATAGATGTAAAAAAAAATGCTTTCAGCGTTAAGTATAATCGCTATTTTAAGTTTTAATCATATATGTTTTTTATTTTTCATCCGGATGATGCGGTCTCCGGTTTTTAATCATTTCCTGAAATCCCAGGAATTGTTTTTCATTCAGATAGGGTTTAACCTGCACCAGCATATCGTTTTTTACCTTATTGATGTTGACTCTGTGGTCATGAGATTTGTGCATGTCCCGGTCAAGGTCATCTTTATGGGTACGTTTTTCCATAAAGATATTTTGTACATCCTGATTGAACTGATGGATAATCGGCTGAATATTTTTTGATTGATTTTCACTTAAGTTTAATTTTTCTGTTAACTTATCAATTGGAATAAAGGCTTGTTTTCCGAATACCTGCTGCGGTGAAAGTCCTTTTGGGCCGGAAAAACGTTTGGAACCACGAAATCCTCGCTCAAACCGATTCTGTATTTGTTTAAATCTTTCTTGCTGTTCCGGGGTTAATATTTCATTGATCTTTTTAAAACATCCACTGAGATTCAGCTTAAGTTCTGGGCGATGCTTTTTTCTGAAGCTATCAAAATTTTTTTCAGCCTGTAAAATGATCTTATTAATTTTGATCTTTTGCTGTTGTGTGAGTTTCAGTTCACGGCTGATTTTATTCTCGATTAAGTGATGAAACGCCGGCGGCCCCTGTTTAAATATTTTATTTTTAAAGTAAAAAACCGTTCCAAAGTGTCCGGCGGCAATACCGGTCATAAAAATCAGCAGCACTCCGGCAATCAGCTTTAACTTGTTCATATTTCCTCCGCTATCCCCAAAAAATGCCGTTATAGATGACAGCCACCGGGTCATTAATAAAAGAATCATTAATAACTGTGTTTACGGATAAATCCATTGAAATCATCCCGGAAATGATAACCGCCAGTAAAATACAAAATGCGGGCGCCATTTTCCATACCAGTTCCTGAAAAGAAAGAATTGGGGATATCTCCTGTTTCAGCGGTCCGATCCCCCGGATTTTGCGCATCATATCCTGCTGCCATACAGGAGAAATATCCATATCAGGGGGGTGCTGCCAGGCATTGATTAACCTTTCTTTAAATTTGATGTCATCTAAGGGTTTCATGATGAAATCACGCCTCGATTAATTGTTTTAAAATGGTGTTGAGCTGTTTACGGCACCTGAAAGAGCGAATTTTTACATTTGCCACACTCCACCCCAAAAGGTCTGCCGTTTCTTTGGTTGAATATCCTTCAAAGTAAATCAGTTCAATGAGCATTTTGTTTTTCGGGGTTAACCGGGCCAGGGCGGATGCCAGCATTTCTTTTGTCTCGTTTAAGTTATGATTGCCGAAATAGGCCGTCTTTGCCTGGTCGGATAATTTTTTTTCAAATGCTTCCTGGTCACTTACAGTCAGAGAACTGATGGCTATTTCCTTTGTCCTGTATTTTTTTCTTAACAGATCATAGCAGGTTCTGATGGTAATAGACGACAACCAGTGCTTAAAGCTGCTCTGGTTTTTAAAACCCGGCAATGCCTTATATACCTTGATAAAAACATCCTGTACAGTGTCTTCAACATTTTCTAAGGGGACATGACGGGCAACAATGGAAAAAACATATTTCTGATATTTTTCCAGTATAACTTCAAACGCATTAATATCGCCGCCGATAATCCGATGAATAATATCTGAATCGCTTGTTTGTTTTGTCGAACTCGGCATTGCAGGCTTTCAATGCCGGGCATCATATTAAAAATAAAATGCCCGGCTGTTAGGGCCGTGGAAAAAATAAAATACCCCATCTCGCTGGCCTTTTACTCCGCCTTCTTTGTTGCGATGAAACTCACATATCTCGATATGCTTGCTTAATCGCGCCTCGAATGCGGAAGCAAAATTCTTCGCCATCCGGGATAATTTATTTTTTCCATGGCCCTTAGACTTTTTGTTTCAAATGGCGATGAGCAGAATAAAGGATGATATTCTCGTAAAAAGTATCCAGATGGCTAAGATAAAAATTCCACCAATACCATAAAATATGGCAAGGCGTAGTGATTTTTCAGGCAAGAAATCATACATGTAGTATCTTGAGTGGCTGAAAAATTGCTACAACGCAGTAGATGGGATTTTTTACGACGCCATCAAGGTTGATATCTATTTTCCTTTTGTTGCAGCGTCCGCATACGTGTTAATCCATGTGTCCATCATGTCCTGATGAACATCGCGGTGTTCTTTCATCTTTTTGAATTTGTCTTTTTTATCGGATTTTCCCGGCTGATGCGCTGCAATTTCTTTTAACTGTTCCTTGCTTAAGGTCGGTTTGAGGTCTGCCATGATTTTTGTTTTCTGGACGACCAGATCTTCCATGATGGCGGACATCTGTTTAAACGACTGACGAACAGCGGATTCATCACCGCCATTTTTTGCGGAAATGGTTTCAAAAAAAGCTTTTTTAGCTTTCATCAGCTGGTCGGTCATATTGCGGTTGTCATCACGATACGTTAACAGAATATTAGCAACCTCTTTTTTCTGGGTATCTGAAAGATCCATGTGTATCAATTGTTTTAAAGTGATTCCGCCGATACCTTTCATCGGCCGGTTCATAAGCCCGGGGCCGTCCATCATTCCGTGGCCTTTATGACATGCACCCTGACTATGCCCGGACATGTACTCGCCTGTTTTACATGATTTTTCTGCCGCAGCAGTGCTGATTAAACTAAAGACCATGAGCATTATGATTGAAATGTATTTAATTTGTTTCATGATTTTACCTCTTTTTTATATTATAGTGAATAAACCATTTATTTGATTTTTAAAACAAACTACTTAGGGACGTGGGAAAAAATAATTATCCCATCTTACTTGCCTTTTGGTCCGTATTCTTTGTTGCGACAAAGCTCACATATCCCGATATGCTCGCTTCATCGCGCCTTGAATACGAATCAAAATCCTTCGCCATCCGGGGCAATTATTTTTTTCCACGTCCCTTAACAAAAGGCCCTTTTATAAATTAAGTCGCAAATATATGAAAAATAGTTACAAAAAACTTTACGCTTTTTATATGATATGTAATTTTAAAAAGTTGACGACTTTGTAAAAAGTCTAAATTCTGTGTTGCGCTACATCCCTCGCTGCTTCAATGTACGCGAAGTACTAATCATTGCTCAGGATTTGCGCGCCTTGCCAATTTTATATTTGGTAAACTTTTATACTTTGCCGTCGAAATCCTGTTTTTTTGATTCCATCAAATTTTAGAAAAATAAATATTACTAAATAGTGGTTGAGCGAAAACCAGAAAATTTTTTCAAGTTCAAGGCGGGCGAGATTTTTAACCACAGACATACATATCGTATTTTGAGGATTAAAATTTGAGCCCAACCCAATATTGAAATATGAAATTGGAAAAATTGGCGGTTTTCGGTCCGGCACTAAACAACGGATGCTAAAGGAGGGAATAGGGCATGGCAGCTGAGAAATATGTGGGTGCGATCGACCAGGGGACAACCAGTTCACGGTTCTTTATCTTTAATTATCATGGGGAAATAGTATCCAGGCATCAGCTGGAACACCGGCAGATTTATCCCAGGCCGGGCTGGGTGGAACATGATCCTTTGGAAATTCGTGACAGGGTCAATGACGTTATCAAAGTCGGACTCCAGAAAGCCGCCATTAACAGGGATCAGCTTTGCGGGATCGGGATTACCAACCAAAGAGAAACGTCCGTTATCTGGAATCCTGCAACCGGTCAACCTTATTATAATGCTATTGTCTGGCAGGATACCCGCACGGAAGCGCTGTGCGAAAATCTTGCGGTTAACGGAGATATGGATTGTTTCCGCGAAAAAGTCGGATTGCCGCTGGCGACGTATTTTTCCGGTCCCAAAATTCGCTGGATCATTGAAAATATCAAAGGCGTCAAGCAGGCAGTCGAAAACAAAGCGGCAATTTTCGGCAATATGGACACCTGGCTGATCTGGTGGCTGACCGGTGGTCCGGACGGCGGGGTGCATATAACGGATGTGACCAATGCCAGCCGGACCATGCTCATGAATCTTGAAACCCTTGACTGGGATCCGGAGATGCTCGAAATTATGGGGATTCCCAGGCAGATGCTCCCGGAAATCAGATCATCCAGTGAGGTCTATGGCTATACCAAGTCAACCGGCGTGTTTGGAGATGAAATACCGATTTCCGGTGATCTGGGTGATCAGCAGGCCGCCCTTTTTGGACAGACCTGTTTTACCCCCGGAGAAGCAAAAAATACGTATGGTACCGGCTGCTTTATGCTTTTAAATACCGGTGAAAAAAGTGTGCAGTCCAAATTTGGTCTTTTGACAACTGTTGGCTATAAAATTGGCGATCAACCGGCGATGTATGCGCTTGAAGGTTCCATTGCCATTGCCGGTTCGCTGGTTCAGTGGTTTCGGGATAACCTGGGGTTGATAAACGAATCACATGATATCGAAGACCTTGCCAGGACGGTTGAAGATAACGGCGGGATTTATTTTGTCCCGGCTTTTTCCGGACTTTTTGCCCCCCATTGGCGAAGCGATGCCAGGGGATTGATTACCGGCCTGACACATTATATTCACAAGGGGCATATTGCCCGCGCGGTGATTGAAGCCAGCGCTTTTCAGGCCAGGGAAATTTTTGAGGCCATGGAAAAGGACTCCGGCATTCATTTGACGGCATTGAAAGTTGACGGCGGAATGGTCGGCAACGAATTGCTGATGCAATTCCAGGCGGATCTCCTTGATATTCCGGTGATCTGTCCTGAAAACCGGGAAACCTCCGTCCTGGGCGCGGCATATGCTGCCGGGCTGGCTGTTGGGTTCTGGAAAAATCAGTCGGAATTGAAAAGGCATTGGGCGGTGGATAAAAAATGGGAGGGAAAAATGCCGGAACAAAAGCGGCAGGAACTCTACGATGGTTGGATGAATGCGGTCCGGCGGAGCTACTCATGATAACCGCTTGAAACTTAACATAAACGTAAATCTTATATATTTGACATGATTCCTGAA
>CAZQLG010000088.1:0-9773 GCA_964594105.1 uncultured Desulfococcus sp.
CAATTTCAGCGGCAAGTCCGGGCGGCAGTCCTTCAATATCAACATTTAAAAACCCCCGAACAATGGTCGATACCGCTTCATCTTCATCCAGTCCCCTGGCCATGAGATATTCAATTTCTCTCTGATCAATTTTTCCGACAGCTGCCTCATGCGACAGTTCAACCCCCGGCACGTGCCCCTGGAGTTCCGGAATCGCATGCATAATCCCGTCGTTTAAAAGCAGCCCCTTACATTCCAGATGGCCCTTACATCCGGCGACTTTTCCAATCATATCCCCGCGGGCGATAATCGTTCCACCGACCGTAATAGCCCGGGAAATGATTTCAGCACGGGTATCCGGATAATTTAAATGCACCGTGGACCCGACATCCAGATGACATCCGGCCGCAGCGACCAAAATACTGTTAAACCGAGCCATCGCACCCTTTCCGTCAAGATATGTGGTCGGTGACATCTGCAAAGATCCCACTGGCCGCAACGAAATATAATTTGAAACGATCACACCGCCTTCTTCCACATGAATAGCGGTTCTCGGACGGACATTAATTTGTTCTCCCCAGTCATGGATCATTGTAAAATGAAGTGTCGCGTTTTTTTTAACAAAAATCTCCGAAACACCCACATGAAGACCGGAGACCAAATGCGGGGAAGTCGAACATCCGGTGATAATATGCATTTCAGAGTCTTGTTCGGCAATCACGACATTATGAACGTTTTGAGAAAACCCTTCTTTGGCAATATACAAACAGGATTGAACCGGTTGTTTGATTTTGGCCCCGGGAAGAGACCGTATAAAATAGCCTTCATGGGGATTATTTTTTGCGCTTTGCGTAAACTTGTCTTTTTCCGGTGAAATATATTTCCAAAGATAATCTTTCAGCCAGTCGTGTTTTTTTAAAGCATCGGAAATCCCCATGACCTCAACGCCGTCTTTCATGGCTTTAGAATGAATCACAGAGCAGTCTTTTTGAATAAATGTTCCCGCCCGATCAAGTTCTGCGATATCAACACCGACATTCAACATCTGATGGGAATCAACCGTTTCAATTTGCGACAGATCTTCGATATATTCATGTTTTTCAGCATCAGAGCTGTAATTACTCAGTTCTATATCTGTTTTGGGATTATTGTCTACATGGTGCATCTGACACACTCCTCATAACCGTACTCTCTGATCCATTTCAATATTTCCCTGGGGTTTCGCGAACAGCACAAATGGCCGTTATACAACACCTGGCCTTTGTCAGCGGTAATATAATCCAAAATATGACCGGTATGGGTAATGACCAGCGCCGACTTGGTTCTTTTTTTCAAATGCGCATTCTCTATTATCCCTCTCGGATGACTCACCCCTCGTTCCAGGAGCGTATTTGCCACCTCACCCAAAAGGACAATATTTTCTAAATCAACACCGGACTCAGGCTCATCTAATAAAACCAGATCAGGTTCCTGCGCCATGAGCTGAAGCATTTCAGACCGCTTAATTTCACCGCCTGAAAAATTTCGATTCACATCCCGTTCTAAAAAACTTGTAAAATTCAACATTTCCGCAAGCTTTTCAACATCCGCCGGCTTGTTCCGTGCGCACAACGCCACCAGGTCCCGTGTCTTAAGCCCATTAATCGTCGGCGGTCGCTGAAACGACACCCCAACGCCCAAACGTGCACGTTCATGAATCGGCATATCAGTGATGTCTTCGCCTTTGAACGTTATTTTTCCATGTGTGACGGTATATCCTGAGAACCCGATAATCGTCATCATTAATGATGTTTTGCCGGAGCCGTTGGGTCCAAAAAGAATATGGGTTTCGCCTTTCGGAATTTCCATATTAATATGATTTAATATTGTTTTCCCGCCGACGTCTACTGCAAGATCTTCAATAATAAGCATCGTATCTCTTTCTTTTGTTAATTAATTAAAAAGCGGTCAGTGCGGTTAATAAGCCGAATCCTGTTCCCGGCTTCAGTTGCCTGCAGCCGGGCAATAATCATTCATCTGTGGATAACAGTTGCCTGTCACCTCTCGCGACCTACCCGGGAGCTCGGACGGGCCGTCCTCAAGCACTCCCCTATTTGGTCTTGCACCGGGTGGGGTTTACATAGCTTTTCCGGTCACCCGGAAAACTGGTGCGCTCTTACCGCACCGTTTCACCCTTACCCGGTATAATAAACAGCACGAGCTGATTCCAATACCGGGCGGTCTGCTCTCTGTTGCACTTTCCTTCACGTTACCGCGACTCCATGTTATGGAGCACCCTGCCCTTTGGTGTTCGGACTTTCCTCCGGGTGGATCGATAGATCCATCCGGCGATCATTTTAACCACACCAACCGTTTATTTTATTTTTTTATTGTATAACATAAAGCATGCGATGGCAATGAGGACAAGTCTTTAACTCATTTTCCCGATGCAATTCATTATACATCTGCGGGGGAATATTCATATTGCATCCCATGCATATACAGTCTTTTACCTGAACGATAGCAATACCCCGGGCATAAGACTTAACAAATTCATACTGTTTAATCATCTCGGGATCAATTTTTATCGAAATGTCATCCCTTTGTGCCAACAATTCATCCAAAGACCGACGTTCTGAATCAGCATCCGCCTCAAAAACTGATTTTTGCTGATTCACCGCTGCTGCTTCAGTCAGATATTTTTCTTCTTTTTCTTTAACTTCGTTTTCAGCAACATCAAGGTTCTCTAAACATTGAATGGTTTCATCTTCAATGCGGGAACTTAATTTTTTAATCTCGTCAATCTCCTTAAGGATTGCCTGGTATTCCTTATTCGTGGTCACCAGTCGCAACTGTTCTTCACGCTTTTTCACCCGCGCCTGGTTGGCCTGAATCTCTGCATCATAGGACCGATAGACCTTTTTTAATTCTGACAGGCTTTCCTTTTTTATCAGAATTTCTTCTTCAAATTCTTTTAAACCGGATACGATCTGCTCAATTTTTAGCGGCAGTTCATCTATTTCTGATTGAACTTTTGCAATAGCCGCTTCCTGCTGCTGCAATTCAATCAACAATTCAATCTGATCTCTTGTTATTTTTTTCATAATTACATCCAAAAATTTCAATCAGCTGATTAATATCATTTTACTCAATATTTAAAAACGCTATAGTCTCTCTACCGTTCCAATCAAAAAAAATAAATCCCAACGCCCAAATTTATAAATATTGAAACGGGTCTTCTTCCTCATTCAAGGCCTCAACACGGACATTAAGGCCCTTTTTCTTTATCATCACGTCAAGACGGTCGGCAACCAGATCAATCATGATTGCTTCAGACGCGAAATGGCCCACATCAATCAATCCACGATGATTCATTTCCGCATCTTTGGCATCATGGAATTTCAGATCACCGCTGATAAACACATCCGCGTCTGTTGCAAAAAACTGATTCATTAATCCTGAACCGCTACCGGTGCAGACAGCGATTTTCTGCACTGTCATATCCAACGGACCGGAGACTTTCAATGTTGAAAGCCCGAATTTTAATTTTATTTCCTCAGCAAAAGCCGCTAAAGTGATCGGGGTTTCCAGTTCTCCGACACGCCCGATGCCATGAAGATTTTCAACGGGATGCAACGGATAAATATTATCTAAAACGCGTAAAGATAAATTTTTAAGTCCGATTTTTTTAGCGAAAAGATCATTTAATCCGCCTTTAACACTGTCCAGATTGGTATGGGCTGAAAAAATCGCCAGACGATGGCGAACAGACAAGTCAATAATTTGACCCAGGGGAGTATCTATAATCAAATTTTTTATGGGCTTAAATATCAATGGATGATGCGTGATCAGCAGGTCCGCATTCTTCTTACATGCAGAAGCAACGACTAAAGGCGAAGGATCCAGTGCAACAAGTACATGTTTTACCGGCCAGTTCCGATCACCGCATTGCAACCCGGAATTATCCCAGTCTTCAGCAAGATGGCCGGGTACCATGTCTTCCATTAATGCAATGATATCGTTAACAACACTCACGACGATACTCCATTACTTAAAACACATAAAAAAAGCGTGAAGTTAAGTCTTCACGCCTGTATGGGTTTTATTGGGAAAATTGTTTGCTTTATATAATAAATCATAGACTGAATATGGGCCCACCTGGATTCGAACCAGGGACCGACCGGTTATGAGCCGGTGGCTCTGCCAGCTGAGCTATGGGCCCGTAATTATATTTTTTACAAGTTCTATTTTTTATCTTCTTCATTAACCCTTTGTCAAGTGCAATGTTGATTAATCAACGCTTTTCAACGTTTATTAATCAATAAAATGTTTCAGTTTGCGGCTCCGTGTGGGATGCCGCAATTTTCTCAAGGCCTTGGCCTCAATCTGGCGAATCCGTTCCCGGGTAACGGCAAAATCACTACCCACTTCTTCTAATGTGTGATCTGCTTTCTCACCAATACCAAAACGCATTCGCAGCACTTTTTCCTCACGAGGGGTTAATGTGGCCAGCACCTTTCGGGTTTGCTCGGATAAATTAAGACTGATTGCCGCTTCAGACGGAATCATAAACGTCTTGTCTTCAATAAAATCACCCAGATGACTGTCGTCCTCCTCACCAATCGGCGTTTCAAGAGATATCGGTTCACGGGCAATTTTTAGCACCTTTCTGACCTTATCCAGCGGAACTTCCATTTTGTCTGCAATCTCTTCGGGCGTTGGTTCCCGGCCGAGTTCCTGTACCAGGTATCTTGATGTCCGAATCAGCTTATTGATCGTCTCAATCATGTGAACGGGAATACGGATGGTTCTCGCCTGGTCGGCAATGGCCCGGGTGATGGCCTGGCGTATCCACCAGGTTGCGTATGTGCTAAATTTATACCCTCGGCGATATTCAAATTTATCAACCGCTTTCATTAACCCGATATTTCCTTCCTGGATTAAATCAAGAAACTGTAATCCGCGATTGGTGTATTTTTTGGCAATACTGACCACAAGGCGCAGATTGGCCTTAACCAATTCACCCTTGGCCAATTTTGCCATAAAATGCCCATCTTCTATGTTGGAAATAACGCGTTTTAACGTTCGGGTATCCGCTTTCAGCTCATCTTCCCGCTGCTCTATCTGGGTAAGAAAAGCCCCCAGATCATTAAAAACGTTTACGATTTCCTTTTTATTCGCATCACAGCATTTACTGGCCCATTGAACAAATTTTTTCTCATTGATATCAAGCTTTTCACGAACATCAGCAACCGGCGCATCAAAAATTGATGCGCACTTAGAAAACACTTTATTTGTGGTATCAAACCATTCCACCTGCTCCATAATCATTTCTTCAATACCATCGATTACATTGCTCTCAAGCCGCCACTCTTTAAAAAATTCGAATATTTTACGATTGCGACGCCGGACAGACCGTTTGGCCCTTCGCCGTTCGTCAGTATCCATATTTTTTGATGAAAAAAGAGTCTCCCGTAATTCCTGATTTTCTTCGTCGATCTGTTTTATAGCATCAATCATTTCCAGAAATTTTTCAATCTGAATAGATTCATCAACAATGGTATCGCCTTCATCAATATCACGCAATACATGCTTGGGCCGAAGTGTTCCGGCAGCAATCTGGTCCCCCATATTGATAATACTGTCAACCCCCAGCGTCGTCTCAAACATGGCCCTTAAAACTTCCTGTTCACCGGCTTCGATTTTTTTGGCGATGACTATTTCTCCCTCACGGGATAACAACGTCACCATCCCCATCTCACGCAGGTACATTTTAACCGGATCAGTCACCGTGCCATACGTCGAAAGCGAATCTACTTCTTCGGTTTCAGAAATTTTTTCATTATCATTTTTCTTTTTCGATGCTTTTATTTTCTTTTTTTTCTCAACGACCTCGATGTTCTGGTCATCAAACCACAGCAATGTTTCATCGATTTGATCAGGCAACATCATATCATCAGGAAGCCCCTTGGTGATCTGTGCGATTGTCAAATATCCCTGTTTTTCACCTTTAACGACGAGTTTGTCCATTACCTTCTGATGGGCATTCGTGGGTTCATTTGTTTTTTTCACAGTTTTTTTCACCGATTTTTTAACAGGTTTTTTAGCAGATTTTTTAACCGGTTTTTTTGTAGGCTTTTTTACCATAAATTCATGCCTCCTGAATACAAAAAGACTTTATATAAAAGATAATCATTTTAATAATTATTATCGTAAACGGTTTACCGATTGTTCCTGTTTCTTTCTTAACAGTTCGAACAATAATTCTTCATCATTATGCTCTTGGGCGGATTTAATTTGGCTCACCAAGGTGTTTTGGCGTCTTTCAATGCCATTAATAAATTGTGATAACAGTTGCTCGCAAATATTTAAATCCCTGCATCCATCTTCAATAGCCAATGAAGCAATTATATTTTTATGCTCTAATGATTCAAAGCGATTCATTAATCCGGAAAGATCTTCATCGCCATAAATGGGATGCTGAAGTACAATATCGGCAATTTCGATTAGTCTTTTATCAGAAAAATAATCCAGCACCCTTCGTTTTTTAATTTCCGGCAATATTTCCGGCGACGTTAACATCATAGAAACAATCTGCTTTTCAACTTTGATCATTTCAGATTCAATTAAAGGCGCGTTTTCTGATGGAAACTGTTTATCATGATGCGTTAACCAGTTGTTCGGCGGCGGCTGATTAAATTTCTTTTCGCCGGACGCTATTTTTTCAATTATTGCATTTTCATTAACACTCAACCGTTCGGAAAGATATTTAACATAAATAGATCTTGCCACACTGTCTTTAATCTCTAACAAGGGTTGCTGAAGGTCGGAAATTACTCTGACCTTGCCTTCCATGGAAAGGCCATTTGACTTTATCGAGGATTCAATCAAAAATTCGACCATGCCGATTGCGTTTTCAGATGCTTTTTCAAATGCATCACGGCCGAATTCAAAAATAAAAGAATCCGGGTCATACCCTTTGGGCAAGACAATGACAGCAGCATCCATGGCCGCATTCATAAACAGGGAGATACTCCGGCGGGCTGCCTTGAGCCCGGCTTCATCTGAATCAAAAACCAAAAATGCCTTTTGCGCAAATCCTCTTCTTAATGCACTGACATGGTCAGCGGTCAGGGATGTCCCAAGCGTTGCGACCGTATTTGTAACGCCATGCTGATGAAGTGCGAGCAGGTCAAAATAACCTTCAACAATATAAACACGTCCTGTTTCACGGGCTTTATTTTTTGCCGCATGGGCCCCGTATAATGAACGGCTTTTATTATAAATAGGGGTTTCAGGCGAATTTAAATATTTGGGTTTTGAATCATCAAACACCCTGCCGCCAAACCCGACGATCTGGTTTGTTACATCAGAAATCGGGAACATCACCCGATTTCTGAATCGATCATAAAACCCGCTGTTTTCTCGTGAAACAATCAGTCCGGATTTTTCCGCAAGTGTTTTCGAAACATTTAATTTTCTGAAAAACCGAACCAGGTTATCCCACCCGTCAGGTGCAAAGCCAAGGCTAAATTGCGTAATAATTTCCTGAGAAAACCCCCTTTTTTCCAGGTAATTCCGACATTTTTGTCCTGATGCGCGACCGGCAAGCTGGTCCTTGAAATATGACATGACCTGCTTGTTCAAGTCAAACAACTGCTGCCTCTGTGAGACCGCCTTTTTCTGCGATGCCGACATGTTCCGTTCCGGCAAGTCAATCCCATATCTCCGCGCCAAAGATTGTACCGCTTCAAAAAAAGTAATCCCCTCATGCTTCATCAAAAAACTGAAGACATCTCCGCCGGCACCACATCCAAAACAATGAAAAATTTGTTTTACGGAACTGACGGTGAATGAAGGGGTTTTTTCAGAATGAAACGGGCAAAGACCGACATGGTCTTTGCCCGCTTTTTTTAATACAACCCGCTCAGAAATTATATCTGTGATATTTGCGGTATTTCTTATTTCCGAAAGTTTTTCTTCAGGAATATATATCGCCAAATACGGTGCCTCTCATCAGGGAATACAAACGAAAAAAAATCCGGGATGTTAGTTATAAAACCGGTATGTAAAAAGCTAACCCATTTCAAGCATTGAGGTTGATATATCGCAGCTATCGAGCGGTTAACTGAATACACAAACTATATATATTAACCAACTGATTCCTTTAACGTTAAAATAAATTTTGTTAACAAAAAAATATAATGCCAAAAATCAGGCAAGTCAAATAAAAATCATACTTTTATTTAAACCGCCGATCCAAGACGATAAAATTTAAATTTTTTTTAATCTTCCTTGTGGACAGTTATTTTGCTCCACATCCCTTCAAAATTTCAATTGCCGCCGTTAAGTCCAGGCTTCCATCATATAATGCCCTTCCGGTAATAACGCCGACAACACCGGCAGCTTCAAGCGGAACCAGGTTTTTAATATCTTCTATGCAAGAGACACCGCCGGAAGCGACCACTGGAATCGCAATGGACAGTGCAAGCTTTTCAGTCTCCTTTAAATTCGGACCCGTTCGCATGCCATCACGTGCAATATCCGTAAAATTGATCGCTGCCACACCGCAGTCTTCAAACTGTTTGGCAAGGTCAATAGCTAACACTTCAGTGGTTTTGGTCCATCCTTCAATGGCTACTTTCCCTCCCATGGCATCAATACCGACAACAATTTTATCCGGGAACTCATGGCAGGCTGCTTTCACCAGGTCCGGATTTTTAATCGCTTCTGTTCCGATAACCACACGTGAAACGCCTTGTTCCAAATACATTCTGATCGTCTCAATATCACGGATGCCGCCGCCAACCTGAACCGGGACATTCACACGGTCAATAATCTGCCGGATAGTCTCCAAATTTTTCGGCCGCTTGCCCACTGCTCCGTCAAGGTCAACCACATGAATTAATTCTGCGCCCGCTTCTTCCCATCGACGACCCATTGCCGCCGGGTCATCAGAAAAAACTGTTTCCGCATCCATCCGGCCCTGCAGAAGTCGAACACACTTGCCGTTTTTAATATCGATTGCCGGGATTACGATCATTTAAATTTGATATCTCCATAAAAAACTTTTCATGGTGACGCATCACCATTGTTTGAGAAAACAACTTATCAATCATTTAAAAGTTTAGAAATAAATTAGTTGGGAGTCGAATTTTGGAAGGATTACAAAAGGCCTTTAGATGAATGAACATGTTTGACCCGTTCATCAAAAGAAGTTGCCATATCCAGAGATCGGGCAAACGATTTGAATATGGATTCGATCAAATGATGATCGTTTTCACCATATTGCGCATTAATATGCAGGTTCATGCCGGATTTGTTTGAAAATGACCGAAAAAATTCTTTAAAAAGACTCGAATAGATTTCTGTCTGCCTGGCAAACAAATCCGGAAGCGCGTATACGAGATACGGTCGATTTGAAAGGTCTATTGTTACGGTTGAGATGGCATCATCCATGGGCGTGACGGCATGTCCGTATCGCGTGATCCCTTTCCGATCCCCCAATGCGATAGCCAGGGCTTCTCCAAGGACCAGTCCGACATCTTCAACGGTATGATGATAATCTACCTCAATATCACCATTTGCCCTTAACTGCAGATCAAAAAAACCATGAACGGAAAACAGGGTCAGCATGTGATCAAAAAAAGGAATACCCGTCGAAATCTCATTCTTGCCACTGCCGTCAATATTAAATTCCGCCTTGATTTTTGTTTCTTTTGTTGTCCTTTCAACTTCGGCAAAACGTTTCATCATCCAGTATAAATCCTTTTAAAAATTTGAACAGGATACTGTATTTTCATCCAGACATCAGC